>JALWYX010000013.1:3704-27461 GCA_027078415.1 Thermoanaerobaculia bacterium | reverse complement strand
GAAAGCAAAGAGGGGTAATACCCCTCCTTATTATTTACAAAGACTATAAAAGGAGGAATAAATAATGAAAAACGCAGTAAAAACTGCACTAGTGGGTTTGACAGTGTTTTCTTCTGCTATAGCTGTAGAAGCTCAGTATAAAGATTTTTACAAATATGAAATTTTAAATGCTAAAAAAGTATCTAAAGAATTAACTGCAAATGTAAACGACCCTATTTGGAAAACTATACTTGCCTATAGGCAAAAAAGTAGCTGAAAAAGAAATAAAAAACTCTCTTCTATCACTTGCAAAATTATCAGGAAGTAAATGCATAAATTAGATATATATTACACAAAGTTCTCAAAGAAATTAAGAGAAGAGTAGGTAAAACTTGACAGTAAAGAGGAAAAATTATATTTTGAAGAGTAATAGCCGTGGAGGAGGGAGATATCATGAAGAGAGAGAGTACGCTTTTTAAAGTTGCAGTAGGGGTAGGAGGAGTACTAATTATAAGTGCAGCTTTACAATCGGCAACTCCACCTAAAAATTTGAAAAAAGTTAACGACCATTGGAGTGCTTGGGATCCACCCAAAGAATTCCCAGAAGGCAGTAAAATATATACTATAAAACCGGGTGACACTTTGTGGGATATAGCTAAGCGTTTTCTAGGAGATCCTTATTTGTGGCCTCAAATATGGGAAAAAAATAAATATATTAAGGATTCCCACTGGATATATCCAGGAGATCCTCTCCTTATAGAGTTGGAAGCTAAAACGGTAGAAGAGATAAAGGAAGAAACCCAAGAAGAAGCTATAGAAACAGCTCCTACAGAGGAAGAAATAGAGAAATACCATTTGGCAAAAAAGATGAAACCACCAGTCCCCCTCGGAAGCAACGACGATATATATTGTACAGGATATATTGGTAACCCAGACGAAGAGTTTCCATACAAACTTATAGGCTCTGAGTATATAACTTCTCCTTCTACCATGTACTCTAAAGTCGTTTATCAAAGCACCCGTTACGGTATAGAACAAATAAGTCGAGGGGAAAGGTACGCACTGTCGCAAGGAGACATAGTATACATATCAGGTGGAAAAGAAGCCGGCCTTTATCCAGGCATGGAGTTAACCCTCGTACGTAAAGCTCACATTGTAAATCATCCCTCTACAGGAGACGAAATAGGTAGACTTTATGAGTATCATGGGAGAGTTAGAATACTATCCGTTCAAGAAAAAACCGCCATAGCAGAGATCGTATACTCGTGCAGACCTATAGGACCGGGATTATTTGCCAAAGAATTTGAAGAAGAACCAATACCAGCCGGTCGTCCAGGAACATCACCCCCTCCAACCCTACTCCCAGAGTTAGAACAATTAGAAGATAAAATAGCTACCATAGTAGCAAGCAACTACAACAACGTATCGTTTGGAGAATCCCAAGTGGTATACCTAGATAAAGGAAGTACAGAAGGTATAGAAGCAGGAGATATCTTCCCAGTATACAGGATAAAAGCTAAAAAGGATTTGCCACCTGTGCTAGTAGGAGAAATCGCCATTCTAACCACTAAAGAACATTCAGCTGTTGCTAAAATACTTTCGTCCAGATATACCATTTATATAGGAGATATAGTAGTTACAGCAAAATAAAGGTAAAATGAAAACCCTCGGAGCGCTTTTATCACTCGCTCCGAGGGAAAGAATTCCTAGTATTTAGTATGGATAAAAAAACTACAAATCACTTCGCTTTAGAAAATTATCTGCACTCACTCATCAGCAGCGGCGTAACCTTAGAAGTAGCAAAGCAAGAATTTGAAAGGAGATATATATCTATAGCATTAAAAATGTACAAAGGAAACATTACAAAAACAGCATCCCTGCTGGGAATACATCGCAATACCCTAAAAAACAAAATAAAAAAACTGGGAATCTAATAAACCTTACTGTAGATGAAAACTTTATTTACACAAAAAAGAAATAGTGGTATAATCTCTTAAATTACTTTAAGCGTCCAAAGTATAGATACAGCAAGCGAGGAGGAGAGATTAATGGTCAGGGTAGTATATACCGCTAGTGTAGCTTTCATCATGATTCTCAATGTTCTTCTACTATCGTTTGAAACGACTTCCTTTGAAGGCGAAATAGATACCATAAGCGATAGACCAAAGATAGAAGATATAGTGTTTCTCAACTTTGTGGAAAATGGAATATCAAAAACAGAGAAATCTAATAGCATCATTCTTCTTAACAGATATACCGATTTTTCCAAGGAAATCCTAGCCAGGATACCGTTTGGTTCTATAATCTATCGCGAAGCTGTTAAATACAAGATAGACCCTCTACTTATAGCTGCCATAATAAAAGCTGAATCTGTATTTGATAAACACGCCGTATCTAAAAGGGGTGCAATAGGTTTAATGCAAATTCTACCTTCTCTTGTAAGTAACCCAGAACGTCTATACGATCCATCTTACAATATAGGGGTAGGAGTCAGATATTTTTCCTACCTATTAGGTGAGTTCTCTGGCAACATAATTCTAGCCTTAGCAGCCTACAATGCAGGTCCAAATGCTGTCAAGAGGTTTGGCACTATTCCTCCTTACAAAGAAACCAGAAATTATATAAGGAAAGTTTTAGAATATCACAGTTACCTTAAACAACTGGAAGCGCAACGGATAATATCCACTTTAGATAGTAAAGGACTTCTCTATAACTTATAAACACTTTTTTCTCCTAATTTAATAAACACAACGCTTGTTACTCATTGCTTAACGTTATCTTTCCTATCCTCGTTCCCTTTCAATCCTTCCTTAAAATTCTTTATTCCCGCTCCCAGACTTTTACCCAACTCTGGTAATCTACTAGCTCCGAAAAAAAGCAACAAAATAAGAAAAAGAACTATTAACTCACCTATACCTATACTTCCCATCTCAGTTCTCCTTTCGATGCAAGATTTAAAAGTCCCCTATCCCAATCAACTTTAATAGAGAACTTAAGAAGTTGCAACTGATATTCCAACCGATAAAACAGCTCGGGTAACATTCTAAGTAAATTTATAACACCTCGACGTGCAAATTTTACAAAAGTAGATGCTGCCTTCAGAATCCTCTGAAGAGAAACTATTCTATAACAAAATTCCATCTCTCTATCATAACCCATATAACTTAAACAAAAATCTTCCAGCTCTTTAGAAGCAAAAAAAGAATCGTTTAGCAAAGAAGCTATGTCATAACAAAATATAGACTCTCTCATATCTTGATAATCCAAAATATAGATGTTACGATCTTTAACAATTATATTTCTTACCATGTAATCTCTATGTGTAGTAACCAGTTGTACTTTACCAAAAATGTCATACAGATTTTGCTTTATATACTCTGCTACTCGAGGAAAAAAATCTTTATAAGAAAAAGGAGATAGATAATATACCGCCTCATCCAGTTCTTTATTCATCAAATTAAAATCTAACGGTGGATTTAAACAACTAACTTTCTCTACAGGGATGGCTTGAATGACTTTTATAATATCAAGGAGATTAGTAATAATTTTCCCGACATCAATCCCTGCATCAAAAATGTTTGCTCGACCGAGATCTTCCATAATAACAATTCTGCTAATTGGATCAACTTTATATATAAGAGGAACTTTCACACCGTTTGAAAGTAGCAAATTGGAGATTAATAAAAATTTTTCCATAACAGTTTCCATATTTTCTGGAAACTTAGCTACTACAGCCGTAAAATTATCCAGGTAACGCACTCTAAAATACTTTCTTCCCGAAAGATCTCCAGCAAGAGTTTCTACATAATCGAAATCTAATGCTCTTTTCCCATCCATATATTCATGATAATCTAAATGAGGGGGGTTATAAGTAGTGGACGAGAAAATAAACTATCTCTTTCAATATCTCGAAAAGTCTATAAGAGATTCTATACTTAAATCTGAAGAAGCCTATAAAGTATGGTCAGAACTTAAAAAATCAGGCTATTTAATATACTTCCGCTTAGATATAATGAAAAAAAATTCTGCTACACAACAACCAAAGAGAGGGAAAAAACCTTTTACTGAAAAAAAGGAACAATTGAACTTTAGCAAGGAAGATATAGATTTCCTCAATTCTATTGGCATAGATCCGTACTCGAAATAAGTAATGGAGTTTAACATAACAATAGGTCTTGAAGTTCATGTTCAGTTAAAAACTGCGACGAAGATATTTTGTGGATGTAAATATTTTTTCGGTGCAACACCTAATACTTTGGTATGCCCTGTATGCCTAGGATTACCCGGAGCACTTCCCGTTCTTAATAAAAAGGCAGTAGACTTGGCCATAAAAATAGCACTCTCTCTAGGAGCACAAATACAAGAAAGATCGGTATTTGCCCGCAAGAACTACTTCTACCCAGATTTACCTAAAGGATATCAAATAAGCCAATTTGAATATCCTTTAGCCATAGGTGGGGAGTTACCACTCACAGACAATCCAAAGAAAAAAATAAGAATAAAAAGACTCCACTTAGAGGAAGACGCAGGTAAACTTTTACATGAGTTACCTGGAGGAATTAAGAGTTCCGATTCACTTGTAGATTTTAACAGATGTGGAGTACCTCTAGTAGAAATAGTAACAGAGCCAGATATATCATCTCCTCAAGAAGCTAATGATTTTTTGCAAACTCTTCATCAGATGCTTATATACACTCAAACTAGTGAAGCCAGTTTGGAAAAAGGATCTCTTAGATGCGATGCGAACGTCTCTATATCGCCTTCCCATTCATCAAAACTAGGAGTAAAAACCGAGATAAAAAATCTTAACTCATTCAAATTTCTCCAAAAAGCGCTCGAGTATGAAATAGATAGACAGGTAGAGGTAATAAGATCCGGTGGCCAGGTGATTCAAGAAACTAGGAGATTTGATGCGCGTACTGGTAAAACGTACCCCATGCGTACCAAGGAAGAAGCTCACGACTATAGATATTTTCCAGAACCCGACCTTCCTCCGTTAGAGATAACTAATCAAAGAATAAAAGAGATAGCAATGACCCTGCCAGAACTTCCGTGGCAGAAAAGAACCAGATTTGTGAACCATTACTCAATGACTTACAATGACGCAGTTATACTAACTTCATTTCGAGAGCTTGCGATATATTGCGAAAATGTTCTTAGAAAGGCAGGGAAAATAGAACACAAAAAAATTGTAAATTGGCTAAAAACAGAATTTATAAAAGAACTTCGAAATTACAAAGATTTCAAATACGCACCATCAGAAGCTAATTTAGTTAAGTTACTACAACTTATAGAAACAGGTAGAATATCTCACACAGCTGCAAAAGAGATATTTGAAAAGATGTGGGGAAATAATACTAAAGACCCTGAACAACTAGCAAAAGAGATGAAACTTCTACAAATTAAAGATACTACAACTATTGAAGAATGGGTAAATGAAGTAATATCCTCGTACCCTCAGCAAATAGAGGATTATAGGAAAGGAAAAAAGAAAATTATAGGGTTTCTCATAGGAAAAGTTATGAAACTCTCTGGAGGTCAGGCGGATCCCCGCTTAGTAAGAGAACTACTTTCTAAAAAACTAAACTCAAACTAAAACCTCTTAAAGCGACTAAAGCTAGCGTAACAACCAGTTCAATCCAGCAATTTAACAGACGCTCTAATCTTTATACCACTGGGTTGTTCCAAAGCTTTAGCAAAAAGAAGCGTTAAAACCCCTGATAATTTACGAAAATTAAAAACAGCCTCACATCCCAACCCTAAATCGTATATTAACCGATCCTTATCTAAAATTTCTTTAAAACCAAAACCTACACTACCTGCCCCCGTATACCACACCATATATACACTTTCCCAACCTATCCCCATAAATCTTCTATAACTGTTCTCAAAGAGTGGTTTTACATACTCAAAAGTTACAAGAACTTGCTCAGTTCCAGGCTCAGCAGCTTCTAAACCTCTCAAATTATCCCTTCCTGTCAAGAAAAATAACTCTGGTACAGGTATAACATACTTGTCAAAACTAACTTGATACTCATCGCGCTTCTTTTTAATAGGAAAACTTCCGAAGTGAAATCTAGTTATCAAAAAAGTACGCCTAAACTGAAATCGTTTTAATGTTTCCATCTCCATTTTAAGGTATTCATAATCACCACCTGTCCATTTAAAAGCATAATTAATACCTAGAGTAAACCCAAAATCTCCCGGCCCTATTTTCCTATAGCTGCCTAGAATATACTTTGCTCTTGCACGTTTATCTCCTATAATTTCATTAGATTTCGGGTCATCTGGGATACCTATCTGATATCCTAGAGTAACAAAAGTGTTAGTAGTATCGGTCGTAAAAAGTAAATCTGGTTTGTTTGAAGTATATTGATCAACTTCTAGCAAGTATACAATTCTGGAATAGTAGTTAATAGGATAGATAGATCGAAAAAAGACACCTCTTACTCTTTCAAAAGCACCACTTCTTCGCTCAGGACGCTTGAAATCTATAGTATCAAACAGCGAGAACTCTAAAAAAAATTTTTTCTTATAGTATTTATACCTCAAGATAGCGTCGAAATTACCTTCTACAAAATCGTAAAGTATACGCCCCTCAAAGAAAGTAAGGCTTTTAAAGCGTGAAAAGTAAAGGCTCAAGTCACCTTCTGGTAGATAAAAGTCAAATTTTAATCCCTTATTACTATCACTAGCCTCTACACTGTAAGGAGATAGCCCTACTAAATATATAAAAAATATTAGGGCAAAAAAATCGAATCTCTTCAATTAGAGATCGCCTTCCAGCTCCTCCAATTCTTTTTTAAGCTGTTCTTCTTGCTTTTTAAGTTCTTCCACTCTCTTATTATGTTCTTCTATCTCTTTATTTTTCTTAGCTATTTCTTCGCTCTTAATAACTCTCGCTAAACCAGCCTGGTCTCCTATCTCCTGATAAACTTTCTTAGCATCTGCAAAACGTTTCTGTTTTTCATATACAAACCCCAACTGCTTTAAAGACATCTCGCGTTGCTTTTTCCCTTTAGCTATATCCAAAGCTTTTTTTATTACATTTTCAGCTTTCTTATACTCGTTCTTCATAGCGTAAGATTGTCCTAAGTAGTAATACACATACCAATTATTAGGTGCACGCGTTCTCAGTTTAGAGAATGTATTTATAGCTTCATCAAACATTTTTGCCCCAAGTTGTACTTCACCCAGCATTAACAGATCTTCCGTTTTGTTGGAACGTGCAGAGATCTCTTTAGCTAGAGAAACAGCCTCCTTATAGTAAAGGATTTTTCTATTTTTATCTCTACTCTCCCTAGCAGCCAAAATATAAGCTTTAACAAGCGTCCTTTTTAAAGAGAGATCTGAAGGTTTTGCTTGAGCGGCTTTTTTCAGTGCTTTTACCGCTTCTTTACCGTTCTTTCTAGCTAGCGCTAATTTACCGTAGAGATACAAGATATCAGGATTGTTAGCAAACTTTTCCGCCGCACTTTTAGCTACCACAAAAGCTTCTTCTACTTTTCCGACCCCCTGTAGCGCTGCTATCTTTAACTTATAGAAAAAAGCTTGTGTTCTAGAATCAATAGTAGCAGGGTCTATAGTATCAAGAATAACAACAGCATCTTCAAACTTGCCTATTTTAACCAAGGCGTTAGATAGCTGCAGCTTGATCTTGGAATCATTAGGGGCCAAATTGTAAGCTTTATTCAACGTTTTTACGGCCTGAGGGTATTTACCCATCTTCATATATGTCTGACCCAACATAAAATAACCCCCGGCCCACTCAGGTTTTTCTTTGGTAACCTGTTCAAAATGTCTAGCCGCTTCTTGCCAATTTTTAGCCTTAAAAGCCGCTACACCTTCTTCCCAACCAGCGTGAAGTTGTATCCCCAAAAAGGAAACAATCCCTAAAATCCAGTATACTCTTTTTCTCATGATACCCCCCTTAAGCTCCTACCATAGCTTTTACTTCATTGAAAAAACGTGTAGCCTTTCTTTTTCCTACTATACTATCTAACAATCTATTCACTTCAAGCAAAAACTCCACTCCAGCTATACCGCCTCTACCTGTTTCTATTTGGGAATAGCTCATTTTAAGTACGTTAGTAATCAACTTAACATGTTTTTCATCTTGCCCTACGTACTCTAAAGCCTTCTGATAGATAGAATTGATAAGTTCTACAAGAGCATCCGTATCAAGCGAATTGAGGTAAGCATTGAAAGTGCGTACATAGTCATTTAACTCTATAAGACCTGAGGTTATAAGGCCATATATCACTTTACATACCTCAAAGGAAGATACACCTAAAGCCAGCGAAATCTCATCTATCGTCTTTTGTTCATCTATTCTCGAGACAACTATCCATTCTTGAGGTGATAGTGTCACCGAAGTCATGCTATTTCTGTGTTTAAATATAGGAACCAGGTGGGTTGACGGTATTTTTTTCGATAATACTCGCCACTCATCAGCTCTACGTGCAGCTTCCATAAGTAGATTAGTAATAGAGCGCGTTATAGTAACTTTAGGACTAGGAGTATCTGGGGTGAAAACAAACTCTCCTTCTGACCATATAGCCAATTCATATATAGCATCTTCACCTTCTAAATCTTCCACCTGTGCATGAACTATTTCACCATCTTGGAGATAAATATATCCTTCTTTACGATCGTTTTTTACTGTAAAAACGCCGCTTTTGCCAGACACAGCTACTACCTGTATAACATCTGCTAGCGGCAATTCCCTTAAAGATCCTTGAAAAGCCATATATAGCTTCCTCCTACCTACTCCTACCCTACTACCAAGTTTAACAAAAAAACTTCAAAACTAACAAAAACTACTGCAGTCTAAAATGTACAGTAAGATTGTAGTAAACAGCAACAGGTTTACCGTTCAACAGAGCAGGTTTAAACTTCCATTGTTTAACGGCCCTAACCGCTTCTTCGTCCAAACCAAATCCCAATTTCTTCAATAATTTGACCGATTCAACCGTACCTTGCTTATTTATTATGACTCTGAGGATAACAACCCCTTCTACTCCTGCTTTCCTAGCTATCTCCGTATATCTAGGATCTGGCCCTGAGATCTTTTCAGGAGGTGTAACTTCTGCAGTAACATTTATAGGACCGGTAGGTTCAGAAGGAGGAGCTTCTGGGACGTCAAACACTACATCCTCTTCCGGAATTTCTATCTCTGGTTCCTCTTCCTCGATTCTTATAGGTTCGGGTTCATCAGGTGTTGGATCGGGCAAAGGTATCTTTTTCTTTTTTACCAGAGGAGGTTTTTTCTTTTTCTGAGGTGGTGGCGGCGGTTTGAACCGCACTTGTTGAACGACAAAAACCTTCTTATCTGCTTTCTTAGCACCCACCTTGGCTCTAAATTCGGGAAATTTTATAACAAACAAAATGGCATGAAAAACAAGAGCCACCAAAAGCGCTATCTTCATTATTTTTCGGTCTTCTTCATACTCAAGAGCAAGGGTTGAAAACTCTACTAGAGTATAATCCAGATCTTCACGTTCTTCATCAGAAACTGAGTTTTTATCTTTCTCAACCATAACAACAACCACCTAAGACCAAAAAGCTTCAATCTCTCGTCTTGTAGGTATTGTGATAACCATCTTATTAATCCACGGATAAGTGTTAGCGTACTTTTTTTGCAAATTACGCAAATAGTCAAAAACTTCTACCATTTTACCGTACGGAGCTTCCGGATCAGGGTTAATTATTATAGGTTTTTTGGGATTTCGTTCAAGTTTAGGCTTTATATAATCCCATATATCATTTAGATCCATGGGCTTTTGATCGACCAAAAACGAACCATCCGGCTTTATCTGAATATGTATAGATTCCTCTTTCTCTATAACAGGAGGAGGATTCTTTTCCTCCTTGGGCAACGAAAAATCTAAACCTCTCCTCGCAGAAAAAGTTGTAGTAATCATAAAATATATAATAAGCAAAAACGCTATATCTGCCATAGAAGAGGTGGGAATTTCATCAGGTAATTTTTTCTTTTCTACCTTCATTGCTCCTCCACAGGTTTTGCTTCTGAAAGAAGATAAACCACCTTTACTTGTGCTTGTTTTAAAGCATCTATAACTTCATCCACCAATCGATAGGGAACTTCTTTATCTGCTTTCAAAACAAACTCCTTATTAGGATCTATACTTGTAACTTCTAAAGCAAACGAAGAAACAGTCTCTAAAGGAACAACGGTGCTAATCTCATCACCGCCACTAACTCTAACCACACCTTCTTTAGTTATAGATATGTAAGCCGCTTTCTTAGGTACCTCCTTTCTTATAGCGGCTTTAGGAAGAGCTACTTGAGTTTTATCCACCTCGAATGTGATAGTAAGCATAAAGAATATTATAAGCAGAAAAGCTATATCGGCCATCGAAGCAGTAGGAATAACCGCTTTATGCTCCAGAGCTTTTATTTTTTTGCGCATAAACCTTCCCTACCGCACTAAAATTTAGGAGTAGATTTTATTCCACCCGGGGGCGGAGGAGCAATTTTACGAGTAACCACAGCTCCAGCAGGTAAAGCTCCAGTTTTCGGTTTCTTTACCCCAGGCATTGTAGCCTCCAGGTCAGCAAAAGTCTCAAGTAACGCATTCACCCCTATCTCTATATCTCTTATAATCTTATTGACTTTTCCCATAAAAAAGTTGTAAGCGAGCTGAGTAGGAATAGCTACTATCAAACCAGCCGCAGTTGTTATAAGAGCCTCTTTTATACCAGCAGCTACGAGACCAGGATTAGACAACCCTGCTTTAGCCAGAGCGTCAAAGCTTTCTATCATACCTGTAACAGTACCTAAGAACCCTAGCAACGGAGCTACGTTAGCAGTAGTAGCGAGTACGGCAAGCCACTTCTCCAATCTGGAAGTTTCAAATATCACAGCAGTCTCTATAGCCTTCTCTACTTCCTCCTTGCTCTTTCCAAACTTAGCAAGACCAGCTTTCAAAACAGAAGCTACTGGCGACTTACTGGATTCACAAACAGCTATAGCGTCCTTAACACTCTTCTTAGCCACCAGAGCCTTTCTTATTTTAGCTACTAGGCTAGCTACATTTGTTCCAGACTTCCACAACACCCATGCTCTCTCTATCATAACCATAACGGAGATGATAGAGAAAACAAGCAACCCATACATCACCCAACCACCCTGGGCAAAATAGGTAGACAACGTTCCCAACATAGCTCTTCCCATCCTTTCTCGTCAAAAATTTATATGATAATACACCTCTTTATCCTCACATTCAAGTTGCCCCAACAACTAATTTACCACCATGCACTTGATAAAAACAAGCCAAAGCTATAATAACGGCATCAGCCGCATCTAGACTCCAATCAATCTCTATCTTAAAATTCTTTTCCAGAAAACGTTTTACATCCTTTTTACCTGCTCCACCCCACCCTACAACTACTGCACGAGCTTCTCTAGGCGAGATAAAACTCCACTTTATTCCCCTTTTTTCTGAAACCAGTACAGAGACCGCACCTAGTTCAGAAAGAGCAGTCAAAGCCCTTACACTCTTGTAGAGAAAAGGACGCTCTATCGCTACATAATCGGCCTTAACTCTATCCAACAGTTCCAAAAACCTACTTTCATACTGTAACAGCCTAGATCCTTTTTTAGTAGGAAGCTTCCATTGCCCAAATTCTAGAACAGACGGTTCTCTACCATTAGCACCCACAACAGCATATCCCGTTTGGGTGGTGCTAGGGTCGAGGCCCACTATAATCATAACAACTACCCTTTATTCTACACTTATATTGGTCCACACTTTCTGCACATCATCGTGATTTTCTAGCTTATCTAGAAAATCCATAACAGTTTCAACTTTATCCAACCCAATTTTTTTATAAGTATTAGGCACCCATGCAACTGTTTGAACTTTCACTTCTTCTCCAGATGCAATGAGCTGATCCGCTACTTTAGATAATGCCTTTGGCTCTGTATAGATCTCACACTCGCTATCTGTTACAGCCAAATCTTCTATTTCAAACTCAAGCAATTCACTTAATAAACTCTCCTCATCCCTCCCCTTAGAATCTATTACTATAAGCCCTTTTCTCTCAAACATCCAAGCTACAGAACCGCTGCTCACCAACCTTCCTCCATACTTAGAAAACAGATGTCGCAACTCTGAAGCAGTCCTGTTCTTATTGTTTGTAATAGCTTCAACTATAACTGCCACTCCTTCAGGGGCGTACCCCTCGTATAACATCTCTTCGATAGCTTCTACCTCTAAGTCTCCTATTCCTCTTTTTATAGCACGCTCTATATTATCTAAAGGAACATTAGCAGCTTTAGCTTCTCTAACAGCAACTCTCAACCGAGGGTTTGAAGAGATATCACCCCCCCCCAAACGAGCAGCAACGGTTATTTCTCTTAGTATTTTAGTAAAAAGCTTTCCTCGTTTCTGATCTTTAGCAGCTTTCTTCCTCTTAATCTGAGCCCACTTGCTATGGCCTGCCATACCAATTATATTTTATAAAATTTTATGAAGATTTATAAAACATTTATAATCTTAATTTGAGGGAGTTTGATACCAATACAAATCACTAAAAACTTAGAGAATCAAAGTAGCTAATAAAATTTTCTTTATAACGTAATTTTTGATATGCTAAAGTTGAATAGGCATCGTTGGAGAAAGGTTGATGTCTAGAATATTGGTTATAGAGCAAGAAGAAGAGATCGTAACACTCATCAAAAATCTTGCTAAAGAGCAAGGATGGAGCATAGTTGTAGTTAACAACCAAGACGAAGCTCTAGCAGCTATGGCTGAGCAAGCTCCCGATGCTATAGTCGCAAATCTTGCGATACCAGAGATAGATCAAATAGTGTTTACCTTCTCCAGACACGGAGGAGGACCTGGAATTGTAGGACTTGTCCCACAAGGATTTAACGGGAGCAGATTGATAGAATATGCAGATATATCTATCCACCAACCCTACAGTAGAGACGAATTGTTACGCTCTATAACCAAAATTATCTTAGAATCCACAAACTTTTCTCTACGAGTTGGGGATGAAGATGTAGGAGGTCTTAGTTCTGAAGAGCTGTTTGGCGACGTAGTAAAAGAACTCGAAGGTGCCAAACCAACCCAACCATCCCAAGAAAAGCAAAAAGTAACGGTTGCTAGGTCTAAATCCATAGATTATGAAGAAACAGTTTCCCTAGAAGAAGTGATCAAAAGAAGAAAAGCTAAAATCGTTCAAAGTAAAGAAAAGTCAGTTGAAGAGCTGCTTAACAAAACCCTTTCCGGATTAAAAGTCAAAAGGAAAAAAACGGTAAAACATCCAACTAAAGACTCAACAAGCAAAAAAACCTCCACTTTAGAAAAAGAGGTTGAAATAGAAAAGGTAGAAACTACACCTAGCAGAAGTGAAGAGACGCAAAAAAGTGAAGGTCGAGTAATAGGAAAAGCTTTCGATTTTCTAAAAGATTTTCCAGATCAACACTCTATGCATACACCCAAAGAAGATCAAAGTTCTAAGTATGACCAACAATTTGCAGATTTTTCACTTGAGGAAGAGGAAGTCAAAGAAGGTAGCTCATTTGGCAACTACATAATGTTAGAAAGAATAGCAGTAGGTGGTATGGCTGAAGTTTGGAAAGCCAAAATGAAGGGTGTAGAAGGTTTTGAAAAGATAGTAGCGATCAAAAAAATTCTACCTCATCTAACTGACAGTGCAGAATTTGTGACGATGTTTATAGACGAAGCTAAATTAGCTGCACAGCTAAACCACAACAACATAATTCATATATACGACCTGGGCAAAATAGGCAACGACTACTTCATAGCTATGGAATATATAGACGGTAAAGACCTGCGTACAATTATGAACAGAGCTAAAAAGACAGGTAAGCCTTTCCCGCTAGGTTTAGCTGTGCTAATAGCAGCACGGTTGGCAAGCGCTTTAGACTATGCTCACAGAAAAAAGGATATACATGGAAGGGAATTAGGATTAGTCCATAGAGACGTTTCTCCCCAAAATGTACTGGTCAGTTTTGAAGGTGATATAAAACTTTGCGATTTTGGTATAGTAAAAGCTGTAACGAAAGCTAGTAAAACACAGGTTGGGGCGTTGAAGGGCAAAATTCAGTATATGTCACCTGAACAAGCATGGGGAAAAACTGTAGATGCACGCTCAGATATATTTTCTCTAGGAGCCGTACTATTCGAAATGCTTACAGGAAGAAGACTGTTTGCAGGTGACAGTGAACTCTCAGTCCTACAAAGTGTACGAGAATGCAAAATAGTAGAACCAAAAAGGCTCAACCCCAGTATTCCTTTACCACTTAATAGAATAGTAATGAAGGCACTTGCACCGGATCCAGATGATAGGTATCAAAGTGCAGGCGAAATGCAAAAAGATCTCGAAGAGTTCCTTTACTCACTTAAACCAACTCCTACTCAGAGTGATCTAGCAAAATTTATGGCAGATCTATTCCCAGAACACGTGGAAGCCACCGTTACAGAAACACAGAAAGCAGATAAAACTCTAGAAAGTAAGATACCAATAGAAAAAACTATCTCTAAAGAGGAAGAGTTTCCTATCTATGACAGCAAACTCAAAGAATTGCAAAAGGAAAGCAAGATTACTACCTACGTGATAGGAACAGCAGTTAGTTTGATCATAATAGTAGTCTTGCTAATAGGCTACATACTACAAAGACAGAAAAATGTAGTAAATACATCACAACTTACAGAACCAGTAGAAAGTATATCTCAAATAGAAGCACAAAAAGATAAAGATACAGAACAAATAGTCCAAACAGCAGAGACAACAGAACCTCTTCCCCCTAATCCACAAGAGAACGCCGAGACTCAAGCTAAAAAAAGTAACGAAAATAAAAAAGATTCTAAAAAACAGCGAGATGCTATTGCAAAAGAGAAGAAACCTACTATCCCACCCAAGGTTACCAAAAAAGCAAATGCAAAAAAGAAACAAACTAGGGAAAAGCAAGCTATAAATATACCAAAGGAAAAGACCAATATAGGCACAAAAATTGAAAAAGAAAAACAACTGCCTCCTTTAGTTGGAGGAGTAGTACCACCTTCCAAACAGAAGATAGATACAAGTACCCCAGAACAATCCGTAGAGCAATCCGTTGGAATAGAAAAAGATGATAAAAAACAAGCGCAAAAGGACAATATATCTAACATAAATGAAAAAGAAGTTAGCAAGGAACAACTATCTACCGCAGTAACTGATGAAGATACAAAAAAGGAGGTAGTTGAAACCCAAATAGAGCAGCCGATCCAAGAAGGTTCAGAGAAGCCGGGTATAAAGCAGCCTTCAGAGCCACTTATAAAAGAAGGAGACATAGTACCTCTCACAGTAAAAGGGTTGGTACTGCCTAAAGTTATAGGGAAGATAAAGGTCAACTACCCTCCGGTAGCTATCAAAAGGAAGATTGAAGGAACAGTTATTGTAAGAGCGTTAATAGGAATAGATGGTAAAGTAGAAGAAGCCAAAGTGATAGGAGGAAGCAAAAACAATATATTGCAAAAAGCTGCTCTTGATGCTATAAAAAGAACTAAGTTTACTCCAGCAAAAGTTGGAGATGTAAAAGTTAGAGTATGGATCACAAAACCTATAAAATTCAAGTTATAAGGAGGGTAAAATATGCCAGCACCGATCTCGGAAGCTATGAGAAAGAAGTATGAATCTGTCTTACAAATGGCGAAAGAAGAAATAGCCGATATAGAGGCACAGATAGAAGAAGAACTTGCTAGAGTGAAAGAGAAATTAGCAGAGCTGCAAGAAGCGAAAAAAGCAGCAAAGCAGATGTATGCAGCTGCGTGTCTAAGGCTTGGTATACCCAATGATTTAGAAGAGGAAGAGGAAGAAGGAGAAGGAGAAGAAGAATTTTAATATAACCAACACCTAATATAATTAAAATTACAGCTACCGGGGAATTCCCGGTAGCTGTAATTTTGGAATATGTTTTAATGTCTTGGTTTGAAAGATTCAGAAAACAAAGAAAACCTACTAAAAAAGAAGGTTCCCTCACTATACCTGAAGGGTTATGGAAAAAATGTCCAGAGTGTAGAGAAACATTTTACAGAAAAGAATTAGAAGAAAACCTCTACGTATGTTTAAGTTGCAACTACCACTTTCCTATAAACGTGGAAACTAGACTATCGTATCTTTTAGACAATTATAAAGAATTATCTGCAGGAATATACCCGATAGATCCACTTAGATTTAAAGATACAAAGAGCTACAAGGAACGTCTTAGAGAGTACCAAAGAAAAACCGGCAAACCAGATGCTGCGGTCCTCGTACATGGCCAAATGTTTGATATAGAAGTTATCTGTATTATTCTTGATTACTCCTTTATGGGTGGGTCTATGGGTGCTGTAGTAGGAGAAAAAGTAACCAGGGGCGCTGAAATTTCCCTGGCGATGCGAGTACCTTTTATAGCTGTTTCAGCTTCAGGAGGGGCCAGAATGCAAGAGGGAGTAATCTCTCTCATGCAAATGGCTAAAATATCATGTGCAATAGCAAAACTTAAGAAAGCAGCACTCCCCTACATTTCGATACTAACACACCCTACAACTGGAGGAGTAACAGCCTCTTTTGCTATGCAAGGAGATATTCTTATAGCAGAACCTGGAGCTTTGATAGGGTTTGCTGGTCCTCGAGTTATACAGCAAACTATAAAACAGGAACTACCTGAAGGTTTTCAAAAAAGTGAATTTTTACTAGAACACGGTTTTCTAGACATAGTAGTAGAACGCTCTAAACTAAAAGATACTATCTACACTATACTCACACACCTGTTCAAACAAGATCCACCAAAGTGCTAGATCCAGAAATAGAAAAACTTCTTCTCTCTTTCAAAAACAACTATAAAACAATTCTAAATTTGGAACATATAAAACTTTTTCTTCAATACCTGGGAAATCCTCAAAATAACGTGCCTGCTATATTAATAGGAGGTACAAACGGTAAAGGACAAGTTGCTACACTTTTGTCTTTAATATTGGAACAAAGTGGTTATAAAACCCTTCTCTATACTTCACCTCACCTTGAAACTCCACGCGAAAGAATAAGAATCAACAATTCCTCTATATCATCTAAACTAATGATCGATATATTACAAACTATAAAGTCAGACTCGCAAAAACTAAAAATACTCCTTTCACCTTTTGAAGCTCTAACGATAACAGCTATTTTACTAAGTAAATTAAGCAAAGTTGATATAGCTATATTTGAAGTAGGTTTAGGAGGAAGATTAGACGCTACAAATGTTATACCTGCAACTATATCTGTTATAACCTCTGTGGAATTAGATCATACCCATATATTGGGTGAGAGTATAGAGAAAATAGCAAGAGAGAAAGCTGCTATAGCCAAAAAGGGTAGACCAATTATCATAAACTGTCTAAACAAAAAAGCAAAAAAAGAAATTTACGTAACTGCTAAGCAAATGCAAGCAATACCAATTGATGTTACACCAAAGGAACCAGTTTCAGAAAAAAAACAGCATTGTGCTCTACTAATAAAAATAGTTGAGGAACTTAACAAAACCGGTTTTACAATTCACACAGATTTAAAAAGTATAGAAAATATAAAAATACCAGGCAGGTTTGAAACGGTTGAGATAGATGATAAAAAAATAATTCTTGACGTAGCTCACAACCCGTCTGCTATAGAAAATTTGGTAAGTAAAGTAAAAACAAAGTATGGTAATAAATTTATAACTATTTTCTCTACAGCAAAAGATAAAAATTTTGTAAAAATGTTAAATACGCTTACAGATATATCAACTAAAGTTATACTTGTTCCTCTCCCTAACCGTTACAGGAGAGGAAAAGTGGACACCTATAATCTACCAAAAAATGCGGTAGCCGTACCATCTTTAGCCAAAGCGATAGAAAAAGCTTTAAAGATATCAAATAAAATCTTAATAACAGGTAGTTTTTACTTAGTAGGACCTAGCAGAATATTTCTAAGAACACTTTATGGCGTTCCTCCTCCTACAGTATAAGTAAAAGTTTATTGTAAAGCTTATTTATAAATTAAGAAATCACGATAATAGGTCACTGTAGATGGGAAAAGCGCTACACATATCTTCTACCTCTTTTCTTATTGCGTATCGTATCTCTTCAGAATCAGGATTAGCAAGCACTTCTATCATAAATTGTGCTATTTTTCTCATCTCTTTCTCTTTCATACCTCTTGTAGTAACCGCAGGGGTTCCTATTCTTATACCTGATGCTATAAACGGTTTTTCTGTATCGAATGGAATTGTATTCTTATTAACTGTTATTCCAGCTTCTTCCAGAATCTCTTCGGCGAGTTTTCCTGTAAGACCTTTCACTTTGACATCTATCTGAGCAAGATGGATATCGGTCCCACCGCTAACCAAACGAAACCCTTCTTTTTGCAGCTCATTTGCTAACTCTTTACAATTTTTAACTACCTGTTTTTGGTACTCTGTAAAAGAGGGGTCTAACGCTTCCTTAAATGCTATAGCCTTTGCAGCTATAACGTGCATAAAAGGTCCTCCTTGAACTCCTGGGAAAACAGCCTTGTCTATCTTTTTTGCATATTGCTCTTTACAAAGAATTATTCCTCCCCGAGGACCTCTCATAGTTTTATGTGTTGTAAAGGTAACAACATCACAATAAGGTACAGGTGAAGGATGAATACCTGCCGCTATTAGACCTGCCGTATGAGCTACATCTGCCATCAATATAGCACCTACGCTATCTGCTATCTCTCTAAACTTTTTAAAATCTATAAAACGAGGATACGCACTTGCGCCACATATTATAATTTTGGGCTTTTCTCTCTCAGCTATCGAGAATATTTCGTCATAATCGAGCAGTTCATTTTCACGTGATACTCCGTACCTAATAACATCAAAATCTCTGCCTGATGACGATACCGGATGTCCATGAGAAAGATGTCCTCCGCTAGTTAGATCCATACCCATCAATTTATCTCCAGGTTTTAGAAAAGCAAAATATACAGCCATATTAGCACTAGTCCCAGAGTGCGGTTGGACGTTGGCATGTTCTGCACCAAACAACTTTTTTACTCTATCTATACAAATAGACTCTATCTCATCGACGTATTCGCATCCTCCATAATACCTCTTATATGGGTACCCTTCAGCGTACTTATTGTTAAGAGGAGTAGCCATAGCGGCTAACACACGAGGAGAAGCAAAATTCTCAGAAGCTATAAGTTCCAAAAACCTATTTTGGCGTTCCTTTTCCAATCTTATAAACTTATATATATCGGGATCGTAATTCTTTATACTTCTATACACAGCTAGAATTCTCCCATCATCCTAACTTGTCAAGTTTTTCTATACGCTTTAGATGTCTACCTCCCTCAAAAGGTGTAAACAGAAAAACTTTAACTATATGTAACGCCAACTGTGGCGCTATAACTCTGCTTCCTATAGTCAATAGATTAGCATCATTATGTTTACGTGCCATAGACGCTACAAACCCGCTTTGAGCGTTGACTGCCCTTATCCCCTTGTAACGATTAGCAGCTATAGCCATACCAACTCCCGTACCACAGATCAGTATCCCAAAATCGGTTTTTCTTTCTAAAACTAGTTTAGCAACTTCCTGTGCCTGATCGGGGTAATCACTTTTCTGTTCCGAGAAAACGCCTATATCTACAAATTCCACCTCGGTTACGTTATTTACTATAAAACTTTTCAAAGCAAAACCCGCGTGATCTGAACCTATAGCTACTTTTCTCATCTTTTAAGAACTCTCCGTTTCTCTCTTTTTACGCAACAACGCCTTAAAAATAGCCTTCATCTTCCATTTAGGCATAGGAGGTGGAGGCCACATACCAAATTCCTGGAATAGAGCTTTTCTCCTCTCTTTTAATCTTTTCATCCTTCTATGCCGTCTCCTTCTTAACTCTTTATCTTTCTCTCTCATACATTCCTCCTTTTACAAAGGTATATTACCGTGTTTCTTAGGTGGAAGACGATCTCTTTTATTCCGGAGTTGCTTAAGTGCTCTGCTTATCCATTTGCGTGTTTCAGCAGGCTCTATTACCATATCTATATAACCTTTTTCAGCAGCTATATATGGATTTGAAAATTTTTTCCTATATTCATCTACCAAATTTTTTCTCAGTTCTGCTTCTTTTTCTCCTGCATTCGCAAGCTCTTTTTTATATAGTATATTAACAGCACCCTCAGGACCCATCACAGCTATCTCGCCAGTAGGGTAAGCTAGATTTACATCCGTACGAAGATGTTTACTTGCCATAACACAGTAAGCTCCCCCGTACGCTTTACGAGTTACAACTGTTATTTTAGGAACTGTAGCCTCTGCAAAAGCAAAAAGTAACTTAGCTCCATGTTTTATTATGCCACCGTATTCTTGGGATGTACCTGGTAAAAACCCAGGCACATCCTCAAATACCACAAGAGGTATGTTAAAAGCATCACAAAACCGTACAAATCTAGCACCTTTAACTGATGCATTTATATCTAAAACACCAGCTAAATATTTCGGCTGATTTGCCACTATTCCAACCACAAAACCGGCTATTCTAGCAAATCCTACCACTATATTTTTTGCAAAGTTCTCATGAATCTCAAAAAATTCGCCTTCGTCTACCACTAAATGAATAATATCTTTCATATCATAGGGAACGTTTGACTCTTCTGGCACAACGTTGTTTAACTCTGTCTCGATTCTTTCAGGATCATCCTCATTTTCGACAAAAGGAGGGTCCTCCAAATTATTAGAAGGAAGGAAAGATAACAATTTTTTTATCTTAAGCAGACACTCAGCATCACTGCTTGCAGTAAGGTGCGCAACACCACTAACTTTAGAATGAGTCTCAGCTCCTCCCAATTCTTCTTTAGTAACTTCCTCATGGGTAACAACCCTTATAACATCTGGGCCTGTTACAAACATATAGCTTGTTTTCTCAACCATTATAATAAAGTCTGTTATAGCTGGTGAGTAGACAGCACCACCTGCACAAGGGCCCATAATTGCACTTATTTGGGGAATTACTCCTGAAGCTATAGTATTTCTATAAAAAATCTCAGCATAACCAGCTAAAGAGGAAACACCTTCCTGTATTCTAGCTCCCCCTGAATCGTTTAATCCTATAATAGGAGCTCCATTTTTTAACGCCAGATCCATAATTTTACATATTTTACGGGCATTTGCTTCAGATAAAGATCCTCCAAAAACAGTAAAGTCTTGAGCAAATATATAGACAAGTCTACCATCTATCGTTCCCCAACCTGCCACAACTCCGTCACCTGGTATTTTTCTCTTATCCATACCAAAATGAGGACATTCATGTACAACAAAAGTGTCAATCTCGGTAAAACTTCCCCTATCCAGCAACATATCGATGCGTTCACGGGCTGTCAATTTACCAGCATCGTGCTGTCTTTTAATTCTAGCTTCACCACCTCCCTCTTTGGACCTCTTCAAACGCTCATACAACACATCTAAACTAGACATATCTCTTTCCCTTTCTTCAACTAACGGCAAATTTCTTGCTTTAAAATTATAGTTAAATGAAGAAAAAAAGGAAATTAAAAATAGCTTTAGTTGCACCAGCAGGTGCTATGCACCGCTACAACGGCAGTTTCTCCCTACCTCTACATTACGCACCTCTTACTCTCACCACTCTCGCATCCTTAATACCTAAAGATATAGACGCTGAAGTGACTATATTTGATGAAACCGTAGAACCTATACCCAATGAATTCGAACAAGACTTAATATGTATAACAGCTATAACTGGAACAAGTATTAGGGCCTATACACTTGCAAAAAAACTGAGAAGGTTAGGACATACTGTTGTACTAGGAGGGATACACCCATCTTTGATGCCGTTTGAAGCTAAAAAATACGCAGATAGTGTGGTTATAGGGTTTGCAGAGCACAGTTTTCCCAAATTGATAGAAGATTTCCTTAAAAATTCTCTTCAGCCTTACTATCAGATACCGGTAAACTCCTTAGAAAACAAGCCCATTCCAAGAAGGGATCTCCTAAAAAAGTGGCGATATTCAACCACGGCTAGCATAGAAGCAACCCGAGGCTGTTTCCATGCATGTAACTTCTGTATAGTACCAACCGCATGGGGACAAAAATTGCTCAGAAGACCAATCAAAGAAGTAGTCTCAGAACTAGAGATCCTTCCAGGGAAAAACGTTGTTTTTATAGATCTAAACCTTATAGCGGACAAAAAGTATGCAAAAAAATTATTCACAGAAATGATAAGTATAGGCAAAAATTGGTTTGGATTAGCTACTTCTCTTCTTGTACACGATATCGAATTGATAAAATTGATGGCCAAAAGTGGATGCAAAGGATTACTTATAGGATTTGAAACTGTACGTAGACGTTCCAACTATTTTATAAATAAAGGGTGGAACAAGGTAGATGATTATATAAAGTTGGTTGATATTTTGCACGATAACGGTATAGGCGTAAACGGAACTTTCATGTTTGGAGCAGACTATGATGACGAGTCTGTTTTTGAAGAAACTCTAGAATTTGTGTTAAAAGCAAAAATAGATCTACCTAGATACGCAATCTTGACTCCTTTCCCCAACACCCCTTTATTCAAAAAACTAGAAGCAGAAGGACGAATATTAACGAAAAATTGGTCATTATACGACGTAGAGCATGTGGTTTTTAAACCTAAGCTACTTACACCGGAACAGTTAGAAGAAGGACTCCTATTTGCCTGGCGTGAAACGTACAGGTTTGTAAATATAGCAAAAAGAATTAAAGACCTTTTTATCACAACTCCGAGTAGTTTTCTTCTAAATCTCGCTTATAAACACTATGCACATAAATTACCAACATTTACACCAAAAGTTATGAGCGATCATTCGGACCTCGGAATAGTTTCATGAAAATACTCTTTTTCTATCCTGCTATAGGAAAAAAAAGTAAACAGCGTTACATAAGAAGTTGGAAGATGGAACCTCTTATGATCTCTACCCTCAAGGCTCTTACACCCCAAGAGGTCGACACTATTTTCATAGATGATAGATTTGAAGTAATAGATTACGATCTTGATATCGATCTAGTAGCTATCCCTATAGAAACTTACACAGCTAAAAGAGCCTACAAAGTGGCTAATATCTTTCGCCAAAGAGGTATCAAGGTTATTATGGGTGGACCACATGCCACTCTTATACCTGAAGAAGTTAGTAATTACGCCGATAGTGTTGTTATAGGCAACGCAGAGGGATGTTGGCAACAGATACTAAACGACTTCCTATCCAAAAATTTAAGAAAAAAATATTACGGAAATGGGCAAATATTCGACTACATTCCAGATCGCTCCATATACAAAAAGTACAAATATCTACCCTTAGGTTTGGTAGAGACCGGACGTGGCTGTAGATTTAAATGCAACTTTTGCTCTATAACAGCAATGCATAAAGCTACTTACACCCCACGTCCTATAGAGGAAATAATAAAAGATATAGAAAACACTAATAAACGCCATTTTTTCCTCGTAGATGACAATATTGCAGCAGATACCAATTTTTTAGGTAAACTAGCAGACGCATTAAAACCTTTAGGTGTAGAGTGGGCATCACAAGCTACACTTACAGTAGCACGCAACATACGACTTCTTGAAAAACTTAAAGATAGTGGTTGTAACTTACTGCTAATAGGTTTTGAGTCACCAGATCCCAAAGCTCTAGCTATGATGGATAAAGAGTGGTTAACAAAACTAGGACAAATGGATGAACTGGTTAACAGAATCCATTCAGTAGGTATCAATATATACGCCA
>JALWYX010000013.1:0-3694 GCA_027078415.1 Thermoanaerobaculia bacterium | reverse complement strand
GGATAATAACAGTGTGCGGGGTACGCTGTTACTCGCACTTGAAGGTATTAATGGTACGATTTCAGGGTCGCGTGAAGGCATTGATGCGGTACTCACATGGTTGCGAAGTGACCCGCGTTTGGCGAAACTTGATACGAAAGAATCTTTTGATTACGCTTTAGATTTTGCTCTAAAACACGACTTCTTCTTTGCCGCATTTAATCACCTACTACCATTTCCAGGAACGCCTCTTTACAAATATCTAGAATCGCAAGGCAGATTGATATATAAAAAGTGGTGGCTGCAAACACACTACAAATACGGAGAAATATCGTTTAAACCAAAACATTTATCTCCCGAAGATCTATCGTATCTATGCGCTGAGGCACGTAGAAAATTTTTCAGATACTCCTCTATAGGAAAACGACTATATTCTCTCTTATTTAGAAAACCATCGCTATCCCTACTAGGAGTATTTTTGCAATCTAACCTTATGTTAAGGAGAGAAGTTGAAGAAAAACTTGGATTACCTGTGGGAGAAGGTTTAGACGAATATCCCAAATAATATTAGAGTTCTTTACATTCTATTTTCAGAGTAAAAAAGCGCTAAGTTAGATAAAACTCCCAGAATACTAGGATTTTAACTTTTTTATAGAAAGAGCATCTTTGTCTAACCCTGCATATTTCATCATCTTGTAGGAATAAACGACGCTTTCTGCAGCAGACAAATCGGTTTCCAGATAGAGCGAGTCTTCAATAGTAACAACCCTAGAGAATGGAATACCGTATCTGTGGATAGGACGACTATTTAACAGATAGCGTGACGGTGATACGGGTAACGGGATAAGAAAAAAATCTATCTTCTTCCTCTCATACAACCATTTAACTACCTCTACAATCACATCTTTAACGTTAGAAACCTCCGATTTGAAAGGTCCTATCTTAACTTCGTATTTAGAACCATTTAAATCTTCTGATATAGGAAAAGCAAGTAATTTTTTGTACCAAGCGATCCTTTTGTAAGTAAGTTTATTAAACAATTCAAACTCATCGAAACTATAAGAAGTATCAGAGTCTATTTTTTCAAAAACCTTGAACAAAATTTCAGACTTCACATATTCCCATTCAAAACTGCAAAACACAATATCTAGATAACGTTCCAATCGGTTAATAAGAAACAGTTGCTCCTCTCCTAACTTTTCAAGAAAAACCATATATTCTATTTCTGGATCCTCCATATCCAACACCAGAATAAGAGAGTGATTATTCTCTTCAGCTTTACCCAAACACCATATATAACCGTTACATGCTAAAAAAGTAAAGCAACTATTGTCAATTTCTTCTCTTACAACTGTTTTTAATTCTCTTAGGAAAGAGTCAGAGGTTACATCGATACTCATGTCTGCTATAACGAGAAAAACAGCTTCGGTAGGAGTCAATAACTTATAAAATGAATACTTTCTTGCCAAGCTACAGGCAAGAGGTTCTACTTCATTTGGATCGTACATATTCCAACCTATCTTATTTATAACAGGAGTAACCAATTGTACTTCCAGAGCTTTGAGGTTGCTCTCGTAAAGAGTTTTAAATGAACGTAATCTATCCCTTATAGTTTTCCAAAAATCAGCGTCCATATTCTCTTTTGATAGGTAACGGTCTATGTTTATCATCCACATGAACGTAAACAACTTCTGCTTCTGTAACTACTACTTTACCTCTTTTTGGTCCAGGTCTTTCCGCTTCTACCACAACACGAACAGTTATAGAAGTATTGCCTATCTTTAACACTTCTGAATAAAAGCTCACTATATCTCCTACAAAGACAGGGTGATGAAATTTCACCTCTTTCATTGCTACTGTAACAACTGTTCCTCCTACAAAGTTATACGCGGCAATGGCACCAGCCTGGTCTATATAAGAAAGGATGATGCCTCCAAAAATGGTTCCATGTGCATTAGTATCGCGTGGCATCATAGATACTCTAATAGCAGGTTCACACTTTACTTTCACAACTCCCAACCTTTAGATAGACGAGCGTGTTTCTTAACTAACCTAACAGCTTCATAAGGATCTCGAGCAGTTATTACACTTTCATCCCCTAAATTCCACGAGTGTAAGGTAATAACTGGAACTTCATGCTTTCTAGCAAGAGCTATTTCTGATAATGTTCCCCACTTGCCACCTATCGCTAAAACTGCACAAGAAGAAACTACCAGTATCACGTTTCTTGCTTGTCCCATTCCTGTAAATATAGAAACGTTACAATACTTATTAGGTGGTGTTGTAGAACGCAATCCAGGTAATACACAAACTACAAAACCACCCTCTTCTCTAGCTCCTTTAGCAACATATTCCATTACCCCTCCCCTCCCACCACACAAGATCGCAAACCCCTCCCTAACTAACAACTTACCCGCTAAATAAGCAAAGTTAGCATCTTTTTCTGAAACTGAGCTACCACCTGCAACCATTACAGGGTACACTATACTTTTTATCACTTACCTAGCAAAGATTGCTTGAACTCTTCTCCCGGTCCAGGATTTTCACCTATCCAACATGCAAACAGCGCATCTGCAAACTCTTTGCCCTCTATAGTCACTTTTTTCGTACCCTTAATAGTAGTTCCTTTGTTTGGTATATAGGTAAACTCAAAAACGTCACCCGTTTTAGAACCTGCAGTTGCATCGCATAGATCATTCTGAAAAGCATCGTACAACTGCAGCGAAGGGTTAGGATAGTTAGCTTCGAGACAACTTATCCAAGCCTCACATATCTTATCTTTATCAACACTCCTAAGCCAATGCATCTTAAAATGCCTATAATCATCCTTTTCAAGAATTTCCTTAGCATCGTTTGTTTTGTAAGGTAAATAGAGACCACCTACATAAACCTTAAAGAAAAATTTTGTTCTCAAAGCCATACCGTTTAGATACAACTCTTTGCCATCCAAAGTAATTTTATCAGGCATCCTCACACCTGCTAGTTCCCCAGCGCAAACAACAGTTGAAAACAAAAAAGAGAAAGTTAACAAATATATACTTTTCATAATTCCCCTCCTTCCTTATACTGGATCAATTGTAACCTAAAAATGTTATTTACGTAATAGAAGAAAAAACGATGGCCTCTCTTCAAGAATCGGACGATAAAAAACTTATAGAATTAACCTTAAAAGGCAACGACCAAGCATTCGCAGAAATAGTATCACGATACAAAACACTCCTCACTAACTACCTTCTTAAAGCGTTCTCTATACCAGAAAGCGAGCTAGAGGACGTTATACAAGAAACGTTTGTCAGAGTATACTTCTCTCTAAACAAATTTAATACAGAAAAAGCATTCAAACCCTGGATACTAAAGATATCTAGAAATCTTATCATAGATAAATTTAGGAAAAAGAGAAAACAAATGATCTCCCTTAGCACTCCTTTATCGCTTAAAGATACAACACTTAGCATAGAAAAAACGATAAAAACACCCCATACACCAGAGAGTACATTAAAAGATAAAGAGATGTTACATATGCTAAAAGCAGCATTTAACGAATTAGACGAAGAGCAAAAAGAAATTATATATCTCAAAGTGGAAGAGAACTTGTCGCTAAAAGAGATATCTGAACTTTTACATATCCCCACAAACACGCTAAAAGTTAAAATTCACAGAGCACGTAAAGAGTTGTACAGAAAATTTATAGAAAAAGTAACCTATCTTAAAAAAC
>JALWYX010000012.1 GCA_027078415.1 Thermoanaerobaculia bacterium | reverse complement strand
AAATAAAACTTACGGCAAAAGAACTCTAAAAAATACTAATACAAAAACATCAAACAAAAAAGCTATAACAAAAATTAAACAGGAAACAATCCCACAAAAACATTACAAAGTAAGGAGTTCAATCTTACTACTAAGTAGATAGATATTTAACACCTAGGCTTTTTAATAAGAGTATTTAATTTAGTAAAAGAAAATCTGGATAACCATCAAAAACAAAATAGGAACTAAGTTTTACATCCTATTTCTAGAACAAGAATAGGTAGATATAAATTTTCTATAACTTTTCAAAAGAGCTAAATTGCAAAATATACGTTTTTTTAATCAAAACCAATAAAACAAAATATTCAAATACAGCAACACACAACAGCCCAATTCAAGCTTCTGTACCGTAACAAACGTTTTTAAAAGTCCAGATTTGTAGATATTAACTTTCCAAAATACTAGCAAACGGAACAGGCAAAATCGATTACCTTTTTATTTCTCTTTTTTTGGTAGTAACAGTTGTAGTGATAGTGGTGCTATTGTTAGCGTTATTGTTGTCAGTATAAATCGCATCTACAGCTACCCATACGTTAGCATCTATGGTCCCCACACTTTGTGCTGTACACACTATTGGAATAGCAACGGCGCTTTTTGGTGCTAAGCTGAAAGTAGCACTTAAAATACCTTCATTGACAAACTGTTTATTGCAATTAACCGAGGATACTTTTGTTTCTATTATGTTATTGCAATCAAAGAAGCACTCCACCGTAGCTGATCCTAAGTTCTGGTAGACCAATTTAGCTTTATAAGCAGGAGAAGGACCGTAGTTTACCAGTGAAACCAGATAGTTAAAGTTAGAACCTACACCGACGTAATCAGGTGCTTCTTCCGCTTGAACTTCCAGGTCTGCAAACGGACCTCCAACAGGGTGTTCAGGATGGAAGAAACAGTAAGAAACCGACATATCTACAGGATTACAGGGAAAAGAGACTCCATCTTTAGCATCTTTATTTTGTATACCTACTGTTGCACTGTTTGGGGTTTGGCCGTTGAAAAGTATGTGTATAGCGTAACTCCATTGGTACAGAATCACTTCAAAATCGAAAATTTGTGAATTACCAAGTACACTCCAGTTTTTCCACTGGACAATTGTACAAGGCTCGTTAGGATAGGCACCGCTGCTACGCGGGCAGGTACGGAAAAATTTAGCAAACACCATGGAACTTGATTGTGTAGCTTCAAGTTCATCGTGAAACACCGCTACTCTAGGTTTTAAAGAGGAAGCAGGGTAAACCACAGCTGGCATAGGACAATCGTTGGAAAAATCTTGTCCCACTTCGGCGTAGGAATTCGCCCCAAATACTATGTAACCATTAGCAGATACACCTATTTTATTAAAAGTAGAATCGTAAAATTTGAAAGGATAATAAAGAGAGAAGATAGCCGAGCCATCGTCATTATCGGATAATACTATAACGTCACCACTGTTAGATATATCTATAAAACCCGCAGGACACTCAGCACCTCCAGCATACCCTTTATATCCAAAAGAATCTCTAATACTATCTATACCGCGTTGACTCCAAAGAGAAAACGGTAAAAACAGAAGTATCAAGTAAATATACTTATGCACCATTCTATAAGACTCCCAGTAACATTGTTTACCGTATCAGTTACCGTTATTGTCCAATTTCCACTACTCGACTGGCCCACAAAACTTGAAAGCGGTTGAGTAGGTATAAACGAGGGAGGACTTTCTATAGAAGGGATTTTGTTAGGACACTCATTATCTATAGGTCTATCTCCATTATCAGCTATCCAAGCATCTATATCATCTCTATTGCACCCTGATCCCGTGAGATCGAAAATAGTAACAGTAGTTGTCCCATGAGTCAGATACCCTCTTAAATCCCGTAACCTATTGTGATCCACCCTTAAATAAACTTCTACCCTTTGAACACTGGCACTGTACGGCACAGCAATAGTATCAGATACACCTGTAGCAGAATTATCAGGAATAGTCTGGGAGATAGTTTTACACTTCCTGTACTCACCTGATACAACTACATCGGTTTGAAAAAGCTCCCTATTTGAGTCAGGATTCAAACCAGCATAATCTTGAGTAGAGATAAACAAAACTATAGGAATTCCATTTACAGAAACAACTCTTTGGAGCAACTCGTTGATACCTTTCGCTATAGAATTAGTGACTTTTGGAGCAGTTAACTTAAAATAAAATATTTCAACTTCACCAGTTAAAGCATCCAACCTTTCAGCTGCTACATATTCACCTGCACCGTCTATTCTAGCTTTCAGAAATATCTCGCCCACCCTATCTGTTACCATAGAAAAAGAACCACCACTCCATTTAAATACCTCTACAGAACCATCTACGTTATTACCCGGCAAATAGTCACCGTTACTTACAAAAACCACCTCCCCGGTATCGGAAATATCGGGCGACACGTTCATAATACTTGCCGATGATGTAGTAATTTGAATTATAGAATCACTTGGTATATCCCAAAGAAAAATTTCGTTGTTGCCATCACTGTTGCCTCCCGTATAGTTACAATTAGAAACAAACACAACTCGTGTCCCGTCAGCAGTAATCTGAGGCGCAAAGGAGGAGCAATTGGTAGTCTCTCTGTAAAGATAAAGAGAGTTGGAAGAATCCCAAATAAGGATCTCTTTATTTCCATCGCTGTTGTGTCCCGGTACTATACCGGAACACGTCGTTTCAAAAGCTACAACACCATTGTTAGATACAACAGGATAACTATTCACACAACCTGAACTATTTGTCAGTTGAGAAGTATTTGGAACACCAACGTAGCTAAAGAGGAAAATTTCCTTATTACCATCTCCATTTGTTCCCAACGGATCATCCTGAGCAGAGTAAACCACATAATCGCCGGATGGCGAAATACCAACGCCCTCAACCCCTCCACCTGTCATAGAAGTCAACCTGTTAATACCCCCGGAGTCCTTTACAAAAACCTGCATATATCCGTTTGGATTACCGGTACCAAAGTCACCGCTCGAGCCAAAAACGATTTTACCACCGTTCTCAGAGATATCCGCGTACCAAGTCTCCCTAGGACGCCATATAAGCGTACCACCTTTGTCTTCAATATATACACCTGCACTATCAGTAACCTGATAAAGGGAAACAACATGGTTATAAGGAATCAATTCCACTTGATCTACAGCTAACGCAGAATCAACCGCGCTATCACCCTGATCAGCTATCAAAAATTCAAGATTATACGTACCACTGTTAGGCACTGCAACACATGTTTGATACCAATCCGTGGCACCCGCACACGCCCTGTCAAAAACGTTCCCGCCTACCGCGCTCCCAACTATCCGGTAATCTCTATTATCGTACGCTGGAGTATCGAGAAAAGGAGAGATACCTCCCGGTTTCCTTATACTCCTTCTAATTATATCCCAGCCGTTTATCCTTACTTGAAAAAGATCATCGTAAAACTCCCAACCTCCTGTACAGCTTAGAATATCGTTAGTTAAAAACTTCCAATAGAAACAGAGTTTCTGTTCCGGAAAACTGACACTAACATTCTGGCTAACAGTTGTAATGTTATACTCTCTTACACCGTTACCATCTACATCTCCAATAGGACCACCTACATCAAAAGGACCTGTAGCTAAAACGAGAAATCGAGTACCTTCCACAGGAAAAACCTGATTAGGAGTGAAATTGGAAGCTGTAACAGAATCAGCCTTGTTCGCACCGCTAACTGTCCAACCTGCCATTCCAGACTCAAAACCACCGTTTGTAACTTGCCCTAACAAAAGCGAACTAAATCCAACAGCACATACAATTCCCGCTATTTTTCTCATCACATATTATTATATAATGTTCTTTTACCAATTGTTCATCTTTTTCTACCAACTGTTCACTCTAGAGCTTTTTAATTAAACTAAGGTGTATTTTTCTACCTCAAAAGATCTCTTCATCTTTAGAGATATAAGAAATATGGTCGGGACGCCGGGATTTGAACCCGGGACCTCACCCACCCCAAGGGTGCGCGCTACCAGGCTGCGCTACGTCCCGCCTACAAAGCTTCAACAACAGAACGCAACTCCCTAATAACACCTCTCAGCTCTTCCTTTATCTTTTCTATCTTGGTTTTACCTAATCTGTCAAGTTTACCTATAAGATGACGCTTTACACCAGCTATAGTAAGCTTTCTATCGAAAACAAGATCCCGTACTTCCTTTAAAAGATCAACTTCCTCCTGCGTGAATGTACCGGGCATAACTCTTCCTAAAACTTCACGCTCCCAATACTTGAGAAGAGAAGGAGATACCCCTATTATTTCGCATACTTCAGACGGTTTATACACTTTCCTATTCATCTAACCTTAACAACTAACCTAACAGGTATACCATTTAATTTTAGATCTTCACGCAACCTGTTTGCCAAGTACTTTCTAAATTGTGAATTTATATCAAGGGAACGATTCGCAAACAACATAAAAGTAGGAGGAGCTGTATTAACCTGAGTTACATAATACACCTTAAAAGGCGCTCCCGATATAACAGGAACTTGAGCAGTAGAAAGGTACCTCTTTATAAGTTTATTTAAATGGTAAGTAGAAAAGTGCTGACGAAAACGTTGTAATTGAGAAAGCATAAGAGGTTCTATTTTAGAAATATTTTTACCGGTTAAAGCAGAAACATTTATGCGGGGGGGATTACCCAATATCTTTGCAATCTTTCCCCACCTTTCCAATATCTCTCTATACCTCTTTTTTCCAATATCCCACTTATTTACAACCACTATAGAAGCCTTACCTGCATCCATAATCATTTGAGCAATAGAAAGGTCATAATGCGTTATACCAACTGTAGAATCTATTACCAAAAGTACAACATCGGAAGCTTCGATTCTCCTTTTTGCAAATAGTATAGAAAGACTCTCCTCCTTACTTTTTACTCTTGCATCTCTTCTTATACCAGCTACATCTACAAATTTGACTTTACCGTAATCCGTTTCAACAATCACATCGACAGGATCACGAGTAGTACCCGGAGAATCTGTTACTATAGACCTTTCATCCCCTAAAATAGAGTTAAGTATAGATGACTTCCCTACATTAGGACGCCCAACCAAAGTAACTGTTCCTAAAATAGACTCATCTTCTTCTATTGTTTTGTTTTCGATCCTCGTTAATATTTCATCTAAAAGAGTATCTATTCCTTCACCGTGTTCTGCCGATACAAAAACAAGATCAGAGCCAAATTCATAAAACGAGGTAAAATTCTCACGAGCTTCCCTTTTATCAGCCTTATTAACCACAACCAAAGTTTTAATCCCGTTTTTACGTAACTTATAGAAAAGCTCCTTCTCTGAAGGCAAAATACCTTCGTCACCTGCTACTACAAACAGAGCTAAATCACAATGTTCCAGTTGCTTGAAAGCCATTTTCTTTACTTGTTCCGAAAGGTATATCTCCTCATCCAATCCACCAGTATCAACAACGACAAACCTAACGTCATCTACTTCAACTACCCTCTCTATAGAGTCACGAGTCACACCTTTAGTAGGAGTAACCAACGCCTCTTTTCTACCCACAATTCTATTAAAAAGGGTAGATTTACCTACATTAGGTCTACCAACTATAACAACTCGACTAAGCGTACCTGTAACTACTTTGTTATCTCTTGAAGAATACGTCTCTCCAATACCTGCCATTTCTTCCCTGTACGAGCAAAGGAATAGTGTACTCTATAACGTGTACCTACTCGCTTTTCCACTTTACCCGAACTCAAATAATGATACTTCAAATTCCACTCCTCTAAAGTAGAAACAACTATAAAATTCACGTTAATCACCTCAACGTTTTCTATACTAAAGCTAACAACTTCCCCTTCTATCTTAAAACCTTTATCGGTAGCTTCAAGTATACGTTGGGAAAGAATCGAAATGAACTTTTCACTCGAGAATTCCTTAACAGGAGCAGGGGACCCTTCTTTGTAAGCCTCTGCAAGCTTAGGCAGAAAATTTCTTAAAAACATAGCAATTTCCTTTTCCACAGTATTCTTGATCTCCTGTTCACTTTTACACGACAACAACACCGAAAGAAAAACCAATAAAATTTTCCCCATCACATTTTTCCTCATTAACAAATGTTAGATTATAATAAAGTTGAAGTTTGCGAAAGTGGCGGAATCGGTAGACGCGCAAGATTCAGGATCTTGTGGCCGAAAGGCCGTGGGGGTTCGAGTCCCCCCTTTCGCATTAAATCTTTAAATGCTGTTCGACAAAATTGCAAAGATCTGCAACAGAAGTAAATGCTTCCATAACAGATTCTTGATCTTCAACTTTGACACCAAACTCCTGCTCTAAAGCCAACACAAGCTCCAGTGCATCGATAGAATCCAAACCTAAACCATCAGCAAATAAAGGCTCATCGTCCTTTATATCATCAGGCGAAATATCCAAATTTAACCTCTCAACAATTAGCTTTTTAATCCTTTGCAGAATCTCCTTCCTTTCCATAAAAACCTCCAAATATATAGATTGCTCTCTTTGTAATGAAAAGATCTTTTCTACTACGCTCAATACTCAAAAAAAATGCATAATACCTTAAAAAATCATTACAACCTAAACGAATTTTACCATCTAGTTTTACCACACTAAAGGAAAAAATTAAAACTTTATCAGGATATAGAAGATAACAGGGCGCTACCACTAAACTCTTTATAAAATAATAAGCAGCGCCAAAACGATCCCAAAGTAACCTATAGATATAGTATCTAAAACTATTGGAGAGTCCCAACGGTGCATAAACATACCTCAACAGCATCGGCAGCACTACCTAAACGCGTACTACTTCAGAAAAGACTATAAAAACTGCAAACCACTTTACACCTATATATACAACTGTATTGAGTCGATCTATAAATTTTAAAGTCCAAAATACCACTTACACCTTGCAAACTCCATTTTTAGAAACAAATAAATTATAATCATTAAAATGATACCTCTGCGGGATACCGAGCCATGCAGCTCTACACCCATAGTAACCTACTCTCTTATAACAATAAACGTCGTTATTTTTATATATCAAATTACTCTACCGCCACACCAGCTAGAAATTTTTATAAAAAAATTGGGTATAATACCTGCGCTATTTGATTTTCCACACTTTCCCTTTATAACCCTTTTAACCAGCATGTTCCTTCATGGATCTATGGCACACTTGGTTGGCAACATGTGGAGCTTGTGGATATTTGGAGACAATGTAGAGGATAAAATGGGACATATAAACTTTTTAATTTTTTATCTATTAACAGGAATAGCTGCAGGTATCACACATATAATACTCAATCCCAATTCACCTATACCTACAATAGGAGCTTCAGGAGCTATATCAGGAGTTATGGGAGCCTATTTTTTTATGTTCCCTCGCTCTACTATAATATTTATGGTAGTAGTAATATTCACCCCTCTATTTATAGAATTGCCAGCGAGCGTGTATATACTAGGATGGTTCGGAGCACAACTATTTGGAGGAATCCTTATAAAAATAACACCCCTTGTTCAACATATAAGTGGTATAGCTTTTTGGGCTCATATAGGAGGTTTTGTAGCGGGAGGAACGTTATACAAAGCGTTTATCAAAAAAAGAAGCAACGGTGAACTCTACTACAGTGACGAATATCTACGGAAATGGATATAGACAGGCAAGTACACTTCATCACACAAAAGTACGCTTTTCTTTAAAGCACCAGTTATAACGTTTTCAGCTTTATCCACAGCCGAAGGTAGATCGTAGCCACAGCCTAGATAGAAAGTTATAGCAGAGGACAAAAAACATCCTGTACCTCTAAAACAACCTTCCAACCTACTCCTCTTCCACGAATAAGACAAACCGTTATAGAAAAGTATATCCTCTACTACCCTACCACTCCTATGGCCCCCTTTTAAAAGTATAGCAACTCCCGATTTTGCAGAAATTTCTTCCCACTTGTTCAAATCTTTGGATTCCAAGCCAAACAAACGTCTCGCTTCTATCCAATTAGGTGTAACTAAACTTGCAACACTCATCAGCTCTTTGTAAACGGTTAGATCATCTACAAGATAACCTCCAGAAGTAGACAAAACAACAGGGTCTAGAACTACAGGCACCTTCAAGTTTGCTATAGTGTTCAACAATATATAAACTTGCTCCAGCCTAGGTATCATGCCTATTTTTATTGCATCAACTTCTATCATAGATTCCACAGCAGCTTTTAATATATCCTCGAATTCTTTATTCTCTAAAGGCTTATAACCCCAAAACTTCTTATGAGTTTGTACGGTTAAAGCGGTAGGACAAACACAAGCAACCGCTCCTAAGCTACGTATCACATAATAATCAACTAGTACTCCAGCTCCTCCTGATGGATCAAATCCTCCGACAAGCAGAATATTACCTATTTGTTTTGTATCTTTCTTTCTTTTTGCATAATCCATATAAGAAGAACAAAAGCAACACCTATCACTATTACACTAATAACTTGAGCTAAAGTTATATAACCGAAAAAACGATCATCCTTAGCTCTCAAAAACTCTACAAAGAACCGCTCAAAACCTAGCAACATAAGAACTATAGAACCTTTAGCTCCTTTAGGAAGATTGGGCAGCAGGTATAAAGCAAATAGGTAAATAGAAAACGCTACTAAAGTCTCATAAAGTTGAGTAGGATGAACACGTATGAGAGTATCGCCTGAGACCCCAGTGAGTTTTATACCAAACTCTCTATCAAGATAATACGCCGTAGAAGGAGGGACACCATGAGGAAAAGCTACGGCCCAAGGTAAATTTGAGGGTATTCCGTAATCATCTCCAACCAAGAAGCAACCTATTCTACCAATACCATATCCCAGGGCAAGGGCAACCATTATTTCGTCAAAACTTTCCAATATAGGAATATTACGCTTTTTAAGGTACACGTATACAGCTAAAGCACCTCCTATAAATCCTCCGTACCAAACAAATCCGGCTCTTTCAAAAAGTACGTTCCAATCTCCTATTAAAACAGCATAGTACACTTTAGCACCTATTATCCCTCCTATAGCTGCAGCGAATACAACGTTATAAGCTTCGTCTTTATCTCCTATACCTCTTTTTACAAACGATCTAGCCAGTTGCCAATAAGAAGCTAAAAAGGCTATAGCTATCATAATCCCAAAAGGGCTTATTTCCAGGGGACCAATTTTGAAACTCTCTATCATCTTATAAGAAAATCTAAAACTCGTTTATCTTCCAACGACTCAACAACTACGTCCGCTCCAAAAGTCAATAAAGTATCTGCACTAGTCCAGCCAGTTGTTACTCCAACAGCTTTAATACCGTAAGCCTTAGCAGCCTCCACATCTCGCCAACTATCACCCACAATAACTATATCTTCAACTTTTCCTCCTTGCGAAGAAACATATTTAACAGCTTTCTGCACTAGATGCTTACGCAGATATCCATCCTCACCGAAAAACCCCCACCGGAAGTAACTATCCAAACCGAAAGGAGAAAGCTTTATATAAGCCCCTCTTTTCCAATTTCCTGTAAGAAGTCCTACATTTACTTGATCAAAGATTGTTAACTTATCAAGAAGAGAATAAACTCCAGGCAAAACCTCTACACTAGAACGATCCAATTTTATATCTAAAAGTTGTAGATAACGATTTTTTATAACTGGTATAAGAGACTCTATTTTGTCTTCTTCTACCTCTCCCAACGATAATATTTCAGAGGTTATCTGCGAGTCGGTTTTCCCGCTAAAATCGTAGCCTTCTGGAACTTTAAGCCCTGTTATCTCACGAAGAGCTTCCTCATAAATATGCTTTACTTGCACACCACACCTAATCAGCGTACCATCAACATCAAAGAGGAAAAAATAGGGCATTAAACTATATTTTATATACGCTATCTATTGCACTTCCCAACTGGAAAAGTTCCTCTTCCGACAAGGTTCTCAAATCGTTCAGTTTTTTCCGTGGTATCCCACTTCTTACAGCCAATCTAAGAAGTATAAGATTTCGATCGCCGTATTTCTCTTCCAAATATGAAAGTTTTTTCTCTATCTCATCAAGAACATTAGCACTTATTTTATTTCCATTCTTTTCTTCTATATCATCTATTTCGATATAGCTTTCCTTTACTTCTTCTACTTCTTCTTTTATAAGCTCTTCCTCATTTTTCTTTGACTTATACTCAGCAAGCGCGGTATTCAAAAGCTTCTCTCTAACTTCTTTATAATACTTTTTAACAAGCCCAACGCTAGCTTCGGGTGCACAAAAGAAAACGATAATACTGTTCTCAAATACAGCGCTAAATAGCATAAAGTTAGCAAATCTTATCACGGAGTAACTCTCTAAATCCACTTCTATACCCATAGCTTCAAACTTGGTTACGAAAACAGAAGCAATATCCAAAAAGAAACTTACAAATTCAGCTGGAACTTTTCCCTCTTCAAACCATTCCTCAAAGCAGACTTTATCGTTACAAACAACAATTACTCCCCAAATCTCCTCCGCCTCAACCAACTTGTTAATAATCTCCCTTTTAGACATAAGACTCCCTATTGGTCCAATTTTCCTATATTTTTAACAACAGCTTCTATCTTATAACCTTCAATCTCCCTAGCATATATACCTAAGGTAATATCCACCCCCTGAAGTTTTGCCGGAAACAGGTAGATAGCATTATCCCCCAGTTTTATAGAAAGGTACTCAAACAGACATTCTTTTGTTGCTATTATCTTACAAATATATTTGATAACCATAGAGATAGCAGAATAGCCGATTTTTTCTTCTCCTACACGGTGTAATATTAGACCCTCATCGTCCACAAAAAGCATCTCATCTGCTTGTATAAAAGAACTTGCCCAATCTAGAAAAGAAGAAAGCTTTTTTCTTATAGATAACCCTTTCATTTCCAAAAGGGGTATTACTTCTTTCTTAGGTTTCTCCTCTTCCACTTTTACAGTTTCTCTTACTCTCTCTGTCACATATCCTATCTCTTCTCTTGTAGCAAGGGAGCACAAATCACGAAGTTTACTGTTTTCAATCAAAAAGAGAGACTGTTCTATCATGCTCATAAACCTCCACCAAACCTACTCTTTCCTCTACTATAGCAGCCAATTGATCAAAAATCACTCCCACCATAGAACTCTTCTCTTTGCTTCCTATAAGAGCTACAGGCAAACCGTGCCTACTAGCTTCTAGAAAGATAGGGTGTTTGGGGATCGTAACTTCTAAAACAACTTCAGGAGGCAAAGCTTTCCATGCAGAGAGTGCTACCTCTAAAGAGTTTTTATCCCTAGCAGCCAACATATTTATAACAAACGCCAATAACCTAGCTTTAGAACCTTTTTTCCGCAGTTCTACAATACTTTCCAACATCTTAGAAACACTTCTAGCAGCCATAGGCTCTGCCTGCAAAGGAGATATAACATAATCAACCGCCTTGAGAACTCCTACAGTAGAACCACTTATACCGGGTGGTGTATCGACCATAACAATGTCAAAAACACCGCTTAAGTAAGAAAATAACTTAGAGAAAAATTCTCCATCTTTTACTGTATCACTCCACTTCTCTACCTCTTCAACGCTTGCATAGCCAAAGGGTATTATAGAAAAATTTTTATTTTTGGATCTCACAATAACCTTTTCAACCTCCGATTCATCCAGATCTGCAGGAACAGAAACCAACCCACCAGAAGTGGTCCCCTTGCCAGCTAACGCGTACGTCATACCTCCTTGAGGATCAGCGTCTACAACAACCGTTCTCCATCCTCGCTTAGCCAACGCATAGCCCAAATTAAGAGCTAAGGTAGTTTTACCAACTCCACCTTTTAAAGATGAAATAGCAATAGAATATCCTCCCATTTATCTGACCTCAACTTTTTTTGCCTTTTTATCTATAACATTTGCTTTTCATCGTAATCTTTAGCTAAATTTAACATAATAGAATTTGTATCTTCCATTATCTTACGCTCAGGGAAATCTTTGAGAACTTTAGTAAAAGTAGATTTAACATCTCCAAACAACATCACCCTAAGAGCGTCGTGAGGGTTATCTCTACCCTCTATCTCCGCATCCCATACTTCTCCATTTACTACATATATCTTGCCTTTCCTGCCATCCTTCATCTGGACTTTCAAAATAAAAGAATGCCTCATCATAGAAGCAAGCTGCAGATACTCAGGCACTCCTATTATAAATTCACCAGACTCTGCAAATTCTCTAGTATCATCCCCCTCATTACCACTATCCAAATCCCAAGACACCTTCTGTTCAGCAAGGGATTTCAACTTCCTAACAAAAGCTTCTTTGGTAAAAGGGCGTGTTAAAACTTCAAATCTATCGGAATAATTCTCTCGTAACCAGCTTATAAACCTATTAAATAACAGACTTTCACTTTCTACTACCATAATTCTACTAAACATGTTCTTATCCAAGAAATTTTGCACACTCTTTTCTATCTCATAAGCGTGAAAGGGAAACCCCATTACCACACCTGTGAAAACTCCTTCAGAAGAGAACTTCTTAAAATTATCCAGATTCGTTACAACAACAACCTCACCCTCTACAACGTTTCTTATAACTCTGGCATAAATTTGAGATAGCAACTCATCCTCTTCAAAAATAAGGAAATCTCCTTCTATTTTATCCACGTCTTCTACCCTCCCTATTTGCAACTAAAACTAAAAATAATCTCGAAACCTTCATCGCTCTGCTTTTTATACACTTCTCCCCCGAAATATTCTATAACCAGCCTAAGATTTTCAAAAGTACCACTATCTATATCCTCTTTACCGGTGTCTACTATACTAACCTTCATACCATCACCTGTCTCAAGGGTAACAAATACTATATCTTTCTCCTCAAGGATTTCAATCCTTTCCTTTAACACCGCATCGACAACCATCAATAACAAACCATAACAAACTTTTACTGAAGTATCTTTAAACACCACCCTAAATTCTATATTCTTGGATTTAAATAGATCACTCCATCTTTCTTCTATAACGGTTGCTATAAATTTCAACCTCTTAGCGTCGGTGGAAAAAACTGAGGAAAAAATAAGTTTCATCGAATCTATACAAGAGGCAAGAAGATCACACGACTTTGTTATACTCTCCAAATCGCCTTTTATATCTGCATTCTCTTGATTTTCACTTATAAGCTCACTCAACAACCTAATAGCCTGTACACACTCAATTGCTTTGTTTGTTACTAACTTGTAAGTATGAAAACTGTGCAGATTAATCACTCTTTCTCCTACCTCCCGTCAGGTGTCACAACAAACCCATCATATCACACAATATTATAAATTATATTACAATAGACAAATAACCGACCAATGATATCCGAAAAACATCTGCATCCAATAGTATTAGGAGTTGTACAAGGAGTGACCGAGTTTTTACCTATAAGCTCATCGGGGCACCTTATTCTGATTGGGCAACTACTATCCTCCACAGACCAAGGGCTCCTCTTCGATATGACAGTAAACTCTGCCACCTTTCTTGCCATCTTAGCTCTATACTATAAAAAAATTTTAAAAAAATCTTTAATGGCCAAAATAATATTAACTTCCATCCCTACCGGTATAGTAGGTTTTCTTTTCCAAAAAGAAATAGCATCTTTAACAAGAAATACAGATGTAGTAATACTTACCACCTTTTTTTTCGGAATAATGTTGGGAATAAGCGAATATTTTAGCAGTAAAAGGAAAACTGTAAAACTGTTTTCTATAAAAGATGCCCTTATAATTTCTCTTTTCCAACCGTTAGCTCTTATACCAGGAACGTCTCGTTCAGGTATAACAATAACCGCAGCTTTAGCCCTGGGCTATAAACGTAAAGACGCAGCTGAGATATCTTTTATGATATCTCTACCAGTAAGCATTATGGTAGCAATCAAAAACATCCACGACCTTTTTAAAGGCGTAGAAGTTATACTTCCAACAAACAGTTACCTATTAGGGTTTATCGCAGCATTCATCACTGCAACAATAACGGTAAAACTTTTACTCAAATGGCTAACAACTAGAACTTTTCTTCCTTTCGTAATATACAGGATAGCTTTAGCTACAGTAATGTTGTTACTTACTTGATACAAGTTACCTTTAAAAAAGTATCCTAATTGCCGCAACAGTTAATACTCCACCGCTTACCTGAAAACATCTAATACTACACTAGGTAGTGACAAAACGGTATTTTCTCCTATTTGCAAGAAAAACTCTAAAGTAAAATCTAGGAAGTGATATTTACTTTTTAGCTTCTAACCAATTATTTCCTATTCCAACATCAACTTTAAGAGGAACAGAGAGAGAAACAACTTGTTCCATTTTATCTTTGATCTTCCTTGCTACAAAATCTGCTTCCTTCTCCTCAGTCTCAAAAACCAACTCATCATGTACCGTTAATACCATTTTTGTATCAGACGAGGTAGTTTTTATCCAAGCAAACAGATCTATCATAGCTAATTTAAGAATATCGGCTGCTGTTCCCTGAATAGGAGTATTTACAGCTATTCTCTTAGCAGCATCGCGAAGGGTTCTATTACTAGAATGGATATTGGGTATATACCTAATTCTACCAAAATAGGTTTTAACGTACCCTTTTTCACCAGCTTGTTTCTGCAAATGCTCTATAAATTCTCTTACCTGTGGGTAATACTCGAAGTACCCCTCTATAAAACTCTTAGCTACCTCTACAGGTATACGCAACTGTTGCGATAAACCGTAAGGACTCAGACCGTATATAACACCGAAATTAACTGTCTTTGCAATCCTCCTCTCCTCAGAAGTTATCTCTTCAAGAGATTTGTTAAAAATCTGAGATGCGACAACCCTATGTACATCCAACCCCTCTTCAAAAGCCTTCATAAGCCTCTTATCCTGTGAAAGGTGGGCTAATATTCGAAGTTCTATCTGATTGTAATCTGCAGCTATAATTTTCTTCCCTACAGGAGCTACAAAAGCTTTTCTTATTTTCGACCCAAACTCTCCCCTTATAGGAATATTCTGAAGATTAGGATTGCTTGAAGATATACGACCTGTGGCAGTACCAATTTGATCGTAAGTAGTATGCAACCTACCTTCTGAGTCTATCATCTTAACCAATACATCAAGATATGTGGACTTAAGTTTAGTAAGTTCTCTATACTCAAGTATTATTTTTGGCAACTGATAACCCAACTCAGCTAATTCTAACAGTACTTCGGCACTAGTAGAATAACTTTTTGTCTTCTTAGTTTTTTTCAGTATAGGAAGTTTCATCTTTTCAAACAAAATGAAACCCAATTGCTTTGGAGAGTTTATATTGAACTTAACACCCGCTAATCGGTATATCTCACTTTCCAATTCGTCTATTTTGCAAGCAACTTCTGAAGAAAGTTGTCTCAGAAAATCTATATCCAGAGCTACCCCGTTCCTCTCCATAAAAGCTAGAACTTCTACAAGAGGATATTCAATTTTTTTATACAGATCTAACAACCTATTATTCTCTAGCTTCTTGCAAAGTATCTCACCTAAATCCCACAAACTACATGCACAATTAACCAGATCTTGCTCAGATACTTTCTCAGCTGTTTTCTCAAATATCAAGGTAGATAACGTATAATCTTTACGATCAGGGTTCTCAAGATGGGAAAGAATCTTGACATCAAATACTATCTTATGCAAATCAACTTTTAGCTCTTTAACTATCTCCTTCAAATCGTAACAAAAAAACGACGAAGCAGGAGAAAGCAACAACTTTTTAACTTGAGCAGAAGATAACGAAACTATATATACTCTACCATCAGACACACGAAAAGCTAATTGGTAAGACGAATCATTTTTCCTGAAGTAAAATGCACCAAACTCGTTTGGTATCTCGGTTACATCTACCTTTTCACATCTTTTATCGGAATTTTTAGCATCTGGGAAAAATTTATCGATTAAAGAAAAAAATTCGTAATCTATCAACAGTTTTTTAAGCTCCGAGTAATTCGGTTCCGACAATTTAAAATCCTCTAAAGAAAAACTAAACGGTATTGAATCATCCAAGCGAACGAGAGTTAACGAAAACAACGCATCATTTCTGAAATCCATAAGTTTTTTAGACAACTTTTTATTCTTCACAGATTCTGGTTTTTCCAAAGCAGATTCCAAAGATCCTGCATTATGTAAAATCTCGATAGCACCCTTAGGACCAACTCCTTTGATACCTGGGATATTGTCCACTTTATCTCCAACTATCGCTAGGTAATCTGGTATCAACTCTGGTGATACTCCAAACTTTTTCTTTACCATATCAACTGTAAAAAGCTCATCCGTGGTAGGTTTATATACTTTTACGTTTCTTCTAACGAGCTGCAATATATCTTTATCGGTAGATACTACAATAACTTCCAGATCGTCAGGCAGCTTATTTACTATAGAAGCAATTAAATCGTCAGCTTCGTACTTATCCACTTCTAAATAGTTGATACCCATAGCAGACAAAAATTGCTTAATAATAGGAATCTGTTCTTTCAACTCATTAGGTGTAGGAGGGCGCGTACTTTTATAGCCACTATACACCCTATGTCTAACTGTGGGAAGTGAAGAATCAAATACTACCACTAAATAATCAGGCTTATCATCAACTATTTTCAAAATTATCTTCAAAAAACCGTATACAGCCCCTGTAGGTACACCTTTAGATGAAGTCAATGCAGGTAGAGCGTGATAGGCTCTATATATATTTGCTAACGCATCTACTATATATAACTTTTTAGGCACTTAAGCGACTGTTACATCTTCGCACAAATAAACATCCTGAATAGCGTGTAGTAATTGTACACCTTCTTTTAAGGGTTTTTGAAAAGCTTTTCTTCCCGATATCAGCCCCATACCTCCGCCGCGCTTGTTTATAACGGCCGTTCTAACAGCTTCTTTCAAATCGCTAGCTCCGGATGAAGGACCACCGGAATTAATCAACCCTACTCGTCCCATATAACAATTGGCAACCTGCCATCTAACGAGATCAACTGGATGATCCGTTATAAGTTTACCGTAAAGATCTTTATGAGTTTTGCCAAAACCTAAATCGACAAAACCGCCATTATGGGTAGGGAGTTTTTGTTTAACTATATCAGCTTCTATAGTAACACCTATATGGTTAGCTTGACCAGTAAGATCAGCAGCTGTATGGTGATCTTTACTAGCTTTAAAGTGAGAGTTACGCAAATATGCCCACAAAATAGTAACCATTCCCAACTCGTGTGCACGCGCGAAACAGTCAGATATCTCTTGCAATTCGTCCCGAGAATATTCTGAACCGAAATATATAGTAGCTCCCACTCCTGCGGCACCCAGGTTCCATGCTTGCTCCACCTGGGCAAAAAGGGTTTGCCTGTACCTGTTTGGATAACTCAAAAGCTCATTATGGTTGAGTTTTACTATAAAAGGGATCTTGTGAGCGTATTTTCTAGAGACCATACCTAACACTCCCAAAGTGGAAGCAACAGCATTACATCCACCTTCTATAGCTAGTTTGACTATATTCTCCGGATCCATATAGGAAGGGTTAGGTACAAAAGCGGAAGCGGCAGAATGCTCTATACCCTGATCTACAGGTAAAATTGAAAGATAACCTGTACCAGCCAATCTACCACTATTTTTTATTCTTTCCAAGTTTATAAGAACGTATTGATTTCTATCGGAGGGACCAAAAACATCTTCAAAATGGTTTGGAGACGGTAAGTATATATCTTTTTTTGTAATACCTTTGCACTCGAAACTCAACAAGTAATCCGCTTCTTCACCTAGAATTTCAACTATCCTATCTATGATAGCCATATTATCCTCCCTTTAGCTTATCATCTTATATGCAGGGGTAAATCCTCTATCTATAGTGTGAACTTTCATCTCAGAAGCTCCGAGCTCTTGGAGCAAAATTTTCATAGCCTTTTCAGGATTTGCTCTACCACAAAAGAAAATATCTATAGCCGCATAGCCATACTCAGGCCAAGTATGAATAGCTATATGAGATTCTGCTAAAGTAGCAGTAGCAGTAACACCGTGAGGACTGAACTTATGAACACAGATATCTATAAGAGTAGCACCACCCTCTACAACTGCCTTTTTTATCGACTCTTTTATCCTCTCTTCACTATCTAAAACGGCTGTCGAGACGCCCCAAGCTTCAATTACTAAATGCCTTCCCAATACTACCATATCCAACAACCTCCTTTCTTTAGGATACGGTTGGTGATTATTATCGGGAAGGTCTAAAGCGGTGCAGTGGCCTTCTCCCCCTCATCCTCTCGGGGAAGACAAACCCACTGCATACTCCCAACAGCCAAAATTCTCTTATCACTACCCCCTCTCCTCCCGCATAAATATACCATAAAACTAAACAATATGAAAGGCTACATTTAAAAAATCGTCAAATAGTATCCTACAAATTTTTTACCAAAGAAAGGTAAAAAGTATTAACTAATAGGAAGATTTCACTTTATTTTCTAAAAAGTTATGAATCCCCTCTATATTTAGCAGATGATCTTAACCTTCATCTCTAGGTCCAAATATAGCAGTACCTATCCTTAAATGTGTAGCCCCTTCCTCTATAGCTATTTTAAAATCGTTACTCATCCCCATCGAAAGGTAGTAGGGAGAAAAGTTAGAGGATATACGTACCAATCTATCTCGTATATCTCTAAGCTGTGCAAACCAGTACCGCTGCTTTTTAGGATCCTCTTCCCTCGGAGGAATGGCCATAACTCCTACTATATCCAAGTTTTTATACTCAAGGCCTGCTATAAGATCTATATCTCTCGCTAAAAAGCCTCTTTTGGTAGGCTCGTTTCCTAAGTTAAACTGAATAAACCCCTTGACAGACTTACCTACCTTTCTTGCTTCTTCATCTATCAACTCAGCTATCTTGAGTCTATCCACTGAATGTACTGTATCTGTATACCTAAGGCAAAGTTTAACCTTATTACTTTGCAAATGGCCAATGAAATGCCAAACAACCCTCTCTTGCAGCTGTTCCGATTTTCTCTTCATCTCTTGAACTCTATTCTCACCGAATATTTTTATCCCAGCCTCTTTAGCTTCCAATATTTTTTCTATGCTCTGACCTTTGCTAACAGCTATTACAGTTATCTCCGCAGGATCACGACCACACTTAATCGCAGTTTCATATATACTCTCAACAATTCTCTTTACCCTAGAAGTAACAGTTTGCTCGGCTACTGTCATGAAAAACTATTGGTACAATATACGTTTACAGTTGTCACATTCTATAAGCTCAATTCCAAGCTTAATTCTTTGAATTACAACAGGTCTTACCACGTAGTTACAGTTAGAACAATAACTAAACTGGTTATCCTCGGAGGAATATATTTTGGCAGTGGCCCTACCAAACTTTTCTCGTAGCAATTCCAATCTTCGTACAATATTAGGTGGCAGCAAACTCCTCAGTTCGTTTATCTTCTTTTCTATAGTCTCTATCTCTCTAGCTATCTCAGGTTTGCTCGCTTCCCACTTAGCGAGCTCTTTTTTATAAGTTTTTTCAACATCTAAAAATGAAGCCTCCACCTCTGCAAAATTTTCCTTAAATAGTTCAATTTCAGCAGAGATATCATTTTTCAACGACTTCGTTTTTTCAATCTCTTCCTTTATTCTCTTTTTTTCACGAACATAAGCTTCATACTGCTTCATATTAGATATTTTGCTCGCTCTCTCGTTAAGATTACCATAACTCTCCTCCAACTCGTTCAACCTAAGCTCTGCTTCCCGTAACTGAGATTCCAAAGATTCTTTCTTACTCTTTATATGCTCGTACTCTTCTTTCTTCGCAAGGTACTCTTGATAAGCACTTTGCATCCATGAAGGAAGATCGTTAAGAGACTTCTGCTTTTTATCCAGTTCAGAATAAAGATTGTCCAGCTCTATCACTACATCCAGCTCTCCCATACTTTTTTCATACATAAGGAAAACTCCAACTTATAGGTTGGTGGGCCCGCCAGGATTCGAACCTGGAACCCTCCGGTTATGAGCCGGATGCTCTAACCGTTGAGCTACGGACCCTTCATTTAAAGATTGTAAAACGTTTCATCGAATATGTCTAGAGTGAATCTAAAACTTTGGCAACACAACATACAACAGATAACTATCAAGCAAAAAATAAGTTGTTTTACTACTCTTTATCACTTACAACGATAAATAATTTACCCAATTTCTCGTTAAGTGAATCTAAATATAACAGATTGCGCTCCTCTTTTTATATTTAGTAGCAATAAAAGTTTACTGACATACAACTATCTGTTATCACAAGTAATACAGATTGTGTAAATCAATCTATAAGTGCGCCATCCAAAAGAATAGCTATATATATTCAAAATTAACGGGTCTCTTACCGTGAAATTAATGTACTTTAACAAAAAAGAGAGCTAAAAATGTATAGAGTAAGAATAAAAATAATCGTGATTTCTACCGTTTATACAATTTTTTGTAACGTTCCTTTGATATACGCTGCTAACGATAAAGAAATAAAAGCAGAGATAGATGTAGTAGGGAAAAAATGGGAATTGGATGAAAAAGCTCTTAGAGAAAGCCATGCTATCGACCTCGGTGAAGCTTTAAGCAAAAGTAAAGGCATATGGAAATTGAGAAAAGGAACCATAGCTAACGATGTAATAATAAGAGGTTTTAGAGAGAAAGATATAGGCTACACTATAGACGGTATTCCTATATATGGAGCATGTACAGCTAGAATGGATCCAGCTCTTTTTCACGTAAACCTAGCAGAAATAGAAAAGATAGAAGTAAACAAAGGAGTATTTGACCTCAACAATCCTCCCACTATAGGAGGAAACGTAATAATAAAAACTAAAAAAACAGCAAGATCTCCTTTCAGTTTCAACTTTACAAGTGACAATATGGGGTACCTTAGTCCTTCGCTACAAATTTCATTTAGAAGGAAAAATATCTCTTCAATGTTTGGATATTCGTACCAGCTCTCAAAACCTTATGTATCGGGTGAAGGTAAAAAATTGACAGAATATGCCAACTACAAACAATCATATATAAAAGCTCCAGCTTTTAAAAACCACAACGCTTGGTTTAAAACTAAAGTAGCTGGTAAAAAGTACTCCATAGGTTTTTCATACTCTTTACACAGAGCACAAGATACACTATATCCATCTTTAGCAATGGACTCTCCCAAAGACGGATCTGACCGAGCAACAATAACTGTAAAGCAAGAGAACCTAGAGATAAACGTTTTTTACAACAGCGTTTTCCATACTATGAATAACAAATTTAGGAAAATCGGCACATTTATAGAAACCTATTCATCAAACCTGAGCTATGGGGTAAAAACAGTTTACCAGAGTAAAAATCTAACATTAGGAGCAGAAGCCATAGAAAACCAGTGGCAAGCTGAAACTACTATGGGTACTTTAAAACAACACTCCCTTCCCCTAACTATCAACAGAAATGTAGCCTTTTTTGGCAAAATAGGTAAAAAGGTAAAGGACAAACTACATGTTGAAACGAGTCTAAGGATAGATATTTCCTCCGCTAAATCTCGTATAATGGAACAAAGCGTAAATTTGTACACTCTATACCATAAAGGTTACAAAGAGTCTGCAACTTTCATATTACCGTCAGCTAGCGTTATTCTTTCATACCCTCTGAACAACCGTTTCTCATTAACTTTAAAAACAGGCATAAGGGGACGTTTTCCAGATGCACAAGAACTATTTTTCTCTTTAAATAGGATGGGCCAGATCGAAAAGAATCTAGGTGACTGGGTAGGAAATCCTTTCCTTAAACCTCCAATTAACAGAGAGATAGATCTAGATATTTCCTTTAAAGGACTAAAGTTATTTTTTGAAGGTAATATATTCTATTCTAACGTAGTTAACTATATAACTCTTACTAAGCTAGCAACTCCAGATCAACACTACGCTAAAAGTTATACAAATACAAATGCAGAACTGTACGGTTCTGAACTTAGCATTTTCTACAATCTAATAGGTTACCTTACCCTAAAAACGGAATTCTCTTTTACCCGAGGCAGAAAGGATGATAATAATGACCCAGATCTAGCAAATATACCTCCGCCAAGAATATTAGCTGCTGTTAGGTATACAAAAGGCTCTAGCTTTATAGAGTTAGAAGCAATACATTCTTTCAAACAAAAGTATGTAGATTCTTATCTAGGAGAATCTGTTACCCCGTCATATAGTGTATTAAATTTACATTCCAGATTTAAAATACTAAAAGGAACAAGCATAAACCTAAGTCTAGAGAATATTTTAAACGAACATTACTACGAACACGCTTCTTTCATAAGAGACCCATTTTTCACCGGAAGAAAAATTCCTGAGCCTGGACGCAGAATAGTCTTATCTCTTCACTACTCCTATGCACGCGATACTCATAGTAAATATCGCTAGATATTATTAACCTGCAATTCTTGCCCTAGTGATAGGCAGTATCTTTTACAAAGTAAGTTCCGATTCTTCTTCTATCTCTATTTCTATCTCCTCTTTGTCAGGTAAAACTTTGTCAACAATCTCGTTGTATTTTCTAAAGCCGGTTCCTGCAGGTATCAATTTTCCAACTATAACGTTTTCTTTTAACCCTTTTAAAGTATCCACTTTCCCTGCGACCGCAGCATCGGTAAGAATTCTGGTAGTCTCTTGAAAACTAGCTGCTGAGATCCAACTATCTGTTGTAAGAGACGCTTTAGTTATACTAAGAAGCAAAGTCTTTCCTTTAGCCGGTACTCCTCCTTGGGCTTTGACTCTTCTGTTCTCTTCTTCAAATCTCCATTTCTCTACCTGTTCATCCAATACAAATCTAGTATCACCAACATCTTCTATTTTTACAAATTGCATCATCTGGCGCACTATTATCTCTATATGTTTATCGTTGATATTAACGCTTTGAGCCCTATAAACTTCTTGAATTCTAGCAACGAGGAATCTTTGCACTTCTTTTTCTCCCAAAACTCTAAGTACATCGTGAGGATTTATAGAACCTCTAGTTATAGGATCACCTGCTCTAATATGCTGTCCACTACTAACTATAACGTGTTTAGATTTGGGTACAAGATACACTTTTTCTTCACCAGAGTAACCCTTGATTTTTATTTTATGGTGCCCCTTTGAAACGCCACTTTCGTCTACTTCTACTACCCCATCTATATCGGATATAACTGCAGCATCTTTTGGATTACGTGCTTCAAACAGCTCAACTACCCTAGGAAGACCACCTGTTATATCTTGGGTTTTAACTTCTTCTTTAGGATTTTTTGCAATAATATCGCCTGCAGAGACCTCATCTCCGTCTTTGACCAATATATAAGCCCCTGCAGGGAGATAATAACGTACGCTTTTATCTTCACTTTCTATTATAACAGCAGGAGTACGTTTATCTTGCGCTGCAGATTCTACTATAATCCAGTAAGATATACCAGTTAGACGATCTACCTCTTCTCTCAAATTCTCGCCTTTTACTATATCAAGGTATTTAACTCGACCGCTAACCTCCGTGATAATTACAGAAGAGAAAGGATCCCATTCTACAAGCGTATCTCCTTGCTTTACTTTATCACCGTCATTCACAAACAACTTAGCGCCGTAAGGCAACTCATATATTTCACGAACTTTCTGTCGTTTATCAGTTATTACCAACTTAGAATTATGACTAACAACTACATTCCAACCTTCTTTATCAACAATAGTACGAACGTTTCTAAACTCAACTATTCCATCGTGCTTTGCTACATGGCTAGAGCGTTCAGAAACTCTACTAGCTGTTCCCCCATAGTGAAACGTTCTCATGGTAAGCTGGGTACCTGGCTCACCTATAGATTGTGCAGCTATAATACCCACAGCTTCACCTACCTCTACCAATTTGCCAGTAGAAAGATCTCTTCCGTAACATTTTGCGCACACTCCCCTTACAGTTTCACAAGTAAGAACAGATCTAATAAGAACCTTCTCTATCCCTACTTCCTCTATACGTTTAGCTTTTTCTTCTGTTATCTCTTCACCTACATCTACTATCACCTCACCGGTAAAAGGATCTATAACCGTTTCCTGAGCTATTCTCCCTACTATACGTTCATATAGGGATTCAAGTATTGTACCTCCTTCAAAGATAGCCGATACATACATACCGTCTATAGTGCCACAATCTTCCTCTTGTACTATAACCTCTTGTGCAACATCAACTAACCTTCTGGTAAGGTATCCTGAGTCTGCAGTCTTAAGAGCTGTATCTGCTAATCCTTTTCGTGCACCGTGAGTGGAAATGAAATACTCCAATACAGATAATCCTTCAGCAAAACTCGATGTTATAGGGGTTTCTATAATCTCACCTGACGGCTTTGACATAAGACCTCTCATTCCTGCTAGTTGTCGCACTTGCTCCCTAGAACCACGGGCCCCAGAATCTGTCATAAGATATATAGGGTTAAATTCTCCAGTAACAAGTTCCCGTTGTTTCATAGCTTTAAACATCTCTTCAGTAACCTTTTCAGTTGTTCTATGCCAAACATCCAGTATCTTATTTCTCCTTTCAACAGTTGTAATAGCACCTTCTGCTAGCTGTCTCTCTACATCCATAACCTCTTTACGGGATTGCCTTAATATCTTTTCTTTAGAGGGAGGTACAACCATATCATCCATTCCAAAAGATATACCCGCCTTAGTAGCGTAATAGAAAGTCAAATCTTTAAAATCGTCCAACATTTTAATCATCGTCTTCCTATCCAACCGGTGATAACAATAATCTACCAACTCTTGCAAACCTTTCTTCTTAAGAACTCCGTTTACAAACGGAACCTCATCAGGTAGGACGGAGTTTAAAATTACTCTCCCTACAGTTGTTTCTATATAATCGTCTTTCACCTCCTGCGGCTCAACAGACGATATATCTTGGGTATCTTGAAGTACCTCCAAATCGATAAGTTGTCCAGTATACCTAACCCTTATACGTTCATGCGTATCTACCATACCTAGTTCATAAGCTAACAACACTTCATTAAGATCGGAGAACTCCTTCATTTTTTCAGGTTCAGATTCTCTGAGACTAGATAGAGTAAGGTAGTACCCTCCCAAGACCAAATCCTGACTAGGTACAGCAAGCGGTTTTCCGTGAGCCGGGCTTAAAATATTATGTGTAGATAACATAATAAGAGCACTCTCAGCCTGTGCCTTTGGAGATAATGGAACGTGTACCGCCATCTGATCGCCGTCAAAATCAGCGTTAAAAGCCGCACATACCAACGGATGAATTTGAATCGCCTTACCTTCTACTATAACCGGCATAAACGCTTGTATACCTAATTTATGTAACGTAGGAGCACGATTAAGAAGCAGAGGATGATCTTTTATAATCTCCTCTACAGCCTCCCAAACAATATCTTCCTCTCTCTCGACAATTTCTTTAGCCATCTTAATAGTAGATGCGTAACCCTTTTTCTCAAGCCAGCTGTATATAAACGGTTTAAACAACTCCAGAAGCATAGGTTTAGGTATACCACACTGATACATTTTCAACTGTGGGCCAACAACTATTACAGATCTTCCAGAATAGTCAACCCTTTTACCGAGTAAATTCTGTCTAAACCTTCCTTGCTTCCCTTTAAGACTATCAGCTAGAGACTTAAGTGGTCTACTGTGCGATCCCTTTATAACTTTTCCTCTTTTACCGTTGTCGAAAAGAGCATCTACAGCTTCTTGTAACATCCGTTTTTCATTACGAATTATCACATCAGGCGCTTCAAGTTCGATCAACTTTTTCAATCTGTTATTCCTATTTATAACCCTTCTATAGAGATCATTAAGGTCACTTATAGCAAATTTACCACCTTCAAGGGGAACCAAAGGTCTAAGCTCAGGTGGAATAACAGGTATAACTTCCAGAATCATCCACTCAGGTCTGTTATTACTTTCACGCAGAGCCTCTACTATTTTCAAACGTTTGGTAGCACGCAATTTACGTATGTAACTACCGTTACTCTTCATAATATATCTAAGTTCAGCTGCCAATTCTTCTAGATCTAAACGGCTTAAAAGTTCATATATAGCATCAGCTCCTATTTTGGCCTCAAAGGAACCTTCACCATACTCGTCCAGATAACTTCTATACTCCTCTTCACTAAGTAGTTGTTTTTCTTTAAGGGGAGTGTTCCCCGGATCTATAACAATGTAACTAGCAAAATACAATATTTTTTCCAAATCTTTTATTGAAATATCCAACAAGTTACCTATTTTGCTCGGTAATCCTCTGAAAAACCATATATGAGAGACCCTGCTTGCCAAAGTTATATGGCCCATTCTTTCTCGCCTAACACGAGCTCTTGTTACCTCTACTCCGCACCTATCACATACTATTCCTCTGTATTTCATTCTCTTGTATTTACCGCACAAACACTCAAAATCGGAAAGGGGACCAAATATACGTGCACAAAATAGACCATCTTTTTCAGGCTTAAAAGTCCTATAGTTTATAGTTTCAGCTTTAGTAACCTCTCCATGGCTCCACGAAAGTATTTTTTCAGGTGACGCTATCCCTATCCTAATAGCGTCAAAATCCTGTTGTTCCCTAGCTTTTTCCCTTTTGGAATAACTACTAAACAGTTGCAACGTTACACCTCCTATTCTTCTTTCTGAACTTTTTCCGATCGATCGATACCTTCCAACACCTCATCAGTTGCAGATTCCTGTTCATTTTCTCCTTCTTTCAGTTTCAAGAGCTCTACATCTAAACATAATCCTTGCATCTCGCGCATCAAAACGTTAAAAGATTCTGGCAAACCTGGTTCGGGAGGAACTTCCCCTCTAACTATAGCTTCATAAATTTTGCTACGCCCTTCAACATCATCACTTTTAACAGTAAGTAACTCTTGTAATGTATACGCTGCACCATACCCTTCGAGAGCCCATACCTCCATTTCACCAAACCGTTGACCTCCAAACTGAGCCTTCCCCCCGAGAGGTTGCTGAGTAATAAGGGAATAAGGACCTATCGAACGTGCATGTATCTTGTCATCCACAAGATGATTAAGTTTCATCATATATAAATAACCTACAGTAACTTTCTGTTCAAACGGCTCACCTGTAATACCGTCGTAAAGCACAGTTTTACCATCTTTAGGCAAACCAGCTTTCTGGAGAAAATCTACTATATCCTCTTTTTTCACACCGTCAAACACTGGAGAGGCAAACTTTAGACCGAGCACCTTACCAGCCCACCCTAAGTGAGTCTCGAAAATTTGGCCAACGTTCATTCTGCTAGGAACTCCTAAAGGATTCAAAACTATATCTATAGGAGTACCGTCTGGCAGAAACGGCATATCTTCTTCAGGCAAAACCCTAGAAATAACACCCTTATTACCGTGCCGGCCAGCCATCTTGTCGCCTACTTGTAGCTTACGCTTCATGGCAACATAAACCTTAACCAATTTGTTAACACCTGGAGGAAGATCATCGCCCGCTTGAAGCAGATCCACCTTCTTTTTAAGAAGATCACGCAAAACTTTTATATACCTATCGGTTCTTTGGTATAGGCTCTTTACCAGCTTGTTAAGTTCCTTATTCTCCAAAGGCAAAGCAATTATCTCTTGACGTGTTAACTGCTTAAGAAGGTCCTCATCTATCTCATCTCCTTTTTCTTTTATAATAACACCTTCTCTACTAAAAAGATCTTTACTTAATTTTTTACCTATCAGCAGTTTATTTATCTTATTGTTACGTTCATCTATTAATATCCTTTCCTGATCTTTTAAATTCTTCCTTAACCTTTCTACAACATCTTCTTCTATCTGCAACTGCCTAGAATCTTTCTTAACACCTTTACGCGAAAAAACCTTTACATTTATAACAATTCCCTCTACTCCTGGAGGGACCCTAAGGCTAGCGTCTCTAACATCTGCCGCTTTTTCTCCAAAAATAGCTCTTAACAGTTTTTCTTCAGGAGACATCTGAGTTTCGCCTTTAGGAGTAACTTTACCAACCAGAATATCTCCAGATTTTACCCGTGCCCCTATCCTAACTATCCCACTTTCATCAAGGTTACGCAAAGCGTTTTCAGAGACGTTGGGAATATCACGGGTGATCTCTTCAGGTCCAAGCTTTGTATCGCGAGCTTCTATCTCAAACTCCTCTATATGGATAGATGTGTACACATCTTCTTTAACCAACTTTTCAGATATAAGTATAGCGTCTTCAAAGTTATAACCCCTCCAAGGCATAAAAGCTACAAGCACATTCCTTCCTAAAGCCAACTCTCCGTCGGCAGTAGCAGGACCATCGGCTAAAACTTGTCCTCTCTTAACTCTATCACCTTCACGTACTATAGGACGCTGGTTCACGCACGTATTTTGATTCGAACGTTGAAATTTGGTAAGTTGGTAAATATCCGCACCAAACTCCTTAACCTCTTCTCCTTCCTCACCTGTGACCCTTACGATAATTCTATTAGCATCTGCTGATTCAACTATACCGCTACGCTGACATACAACCACAGCTCCAGAATCTTTAGCCACTACCTCTTCCATACCAGTACCCACTATAGGAGCCTCTGTTTGAATAAGAGGCACAGCTTGTCTCTGCATGTTAGATCCCATAAGCGCCCTATTCGCATCGTCGTGTTCCAAAAAAGGAATAAGGGAAGCCGCTACCGAAAAAATCTGTTTAGGAGATACATCTATGTAGTCTACCTTCTCTCTATCAACTATAACAAACTCTCCACCGGTTCTCGCTATAACCCTCTTGTCCAACAACCTTCCTTTTTTATCAACACGAGAAGTAGCCTGCGCTATAACGTACTTGGTCTCTTCCCAGGCAGTTAAATAGAAGGCGTAGGAAACCGCTTCAGGAAGTACAGCGTTCTTCTTTCTCTTCAGCCTATTTATCTCTTTCTCTAACTCCTCTTTTGTCACTATATCTCCAAGAGAAAAATTACTATCACCAACCTTAGTGATTTTAAAATGATCTATTACTCTTCCATTTTCTACTTTTTTGTATGGACTTTCTATAAAACCATACTTATTAATTCTTGCATAAGTAGCTAAAGAGGATATCAGCCCTATATTAGCACCTTCGGGAGTTTCTATAGGACAAATTCTCCCATAGTGTGAAACGTGTACGTCTCTTACTTCAAACCCTGCTCTCTCTCTAGTAAGTCCTCCAGGACCGAGAGCTGAGAGTCTTCTTTTATGAGTAATCTCGGCTAAAGGATTAACCTGATCCATAAATTGCGATAACTGGAATGTGCCAAAAAATTCCTTTATAGATGCCATTATCTGTTTAGAATTCACTATATCGTGTGGCATAGCCCCCTCAAGATCTTGATGGACACTCATTCTCTCACGAACAACACGCTCCATACGAGCTAAACCTATTAAAAACTGATTTTCCAACAACTCTCCAACAGACCTTACACGCCTGTTTGCTAAGTTATCTATATCGTCAAGCTGGCCTATATTACGGTGCAAACGTAACAAATACTCTATAACAAGACAAAAATCTTCAGGCGATAATGTTTTTTTAGTAAGAGGAGTTGAAAGATCGAACTTTACGTTAAATTTAAACCGCCCCACTTCTGAAAAATCGTACTTTTTAGGATCAAAAAACATAGAGTTGAAAAGATTACGAGCACTCTCCAAGGTAGGTATATCGCCGGGACGCATGCGAGTATATATCTCCAATAAAGCTTCCTCAGTAGATGACGTATTATCCTTTATTAAAGTGTTAGAGATAACATCACCAACAACGTCCCATTGAGGGAAAAATACTTCAATAGGGGTTATATTTCTATCTTTTATGCTACTTTCCATATTAGTAGGTACAGGTTCATTAGCTTCAAACAGCACTTCTCCCGTATCAAGATCTACCACATCACGCAAAAATCTAGCATGGCTCAATTTAGATATATCGATTTCAAATGCCTTCTCCTGACCTTCGCAAATCTTATCCAATTCATCCGCAGAAATCGTAATGTCGGCAAATATCTTATATTCGAGCTTCCTTTCATAAGCTACCTTCTCTTTGAGAAGCTCTCTTTTAGCCACATCCTGGGTAACCGTCAATCTTACCTTATCAGGAGCTATTACTTCTACAGGAACAGCAGCGTAAAAACGGGTTAGAATATCTTCATCACTATCAAATCCTAACGCCCGTAGAAATACAGTACCTAAGATTCTTTTACGTCTATCTATCCTTACATACAAAACGTGCTTGAGATCGTACTCAAACTCTACCCAAGAACCTTTGTACGGTATTATCTTGGCTATGTAGTGACGTGGCCGATCTTCAGTAAAAAACACCCCCGGACTTCTATGCAATTGGCTTACTATAACTCTCTCTGTACCGTTTACTATAAAGGACCCTTTATCAGTTATAAGGGGGATTTCTCCAAAATAGACTTCCTCTTCTCTTGCATCTCGTAAAACTTTCTTCCCTAACACAGGATTTTTATCGTATATAGTAAGTCGAAAAGTGACCTTCAAAGGTACAGAATATGTAAGTCCTCTCTCTTTACATTCTTGGATAGTGTATTGATGCTGAAGTTCAACAGGGCCACCGCAAATATCACATCTAATTACTTTATTTTCATTCTCGTAACCACACTTTTTGCACGTAACGTACTCTTCGTGTGGATGAGCTGTCATAACAGGGGCACCGCAACTTTCACACTTTATTCGAAGATACTCCAACCCCTTTAAATGACCACATTTACATCTCCAGTTTCCTATAGTATATTTAACAAAATCGAGCGATACTATTTCCCTATAATCCACAAAAGGAAACACACTTCTAAAGACACCTTGTAATCCGTAATTTTCTCTTTCTTCAGGTAAAAGGTTCATTTGCAAGAAACGCTCGTAGGAGTTTTTCTGCACTTCTATCAAATCCGGAATAGGGAGATCAACTTTTATTTTGGAGAAATCCAACCTCTTATCTTTTTTCATCGAAGCCTCCTAAAAGCAAATAATATCAGGTCTCCAACGCCTATACGTTGGAGACCTGCACTCAAACTAATTTTTAAAAAAGCAAAATAACACTACTTTATTTCTACTTGAGCCCCTGCTTCCTCTAACTTTTTCTTTATTTCTTCAGCCTCTTCTTTGGAAACACCTTCTTTAAGAGCCTTAGGCAACGATTCAACCAACCCCTTAGCTTCTTTCAAGCCCAAACCGCTTATCTCTCTCACCGCCTTAATAACTTTAATCTTAGCCTTTGCATCAAAACCGGTCAACACCACATCAAATTCGGTCTTTTCCTGTGCAGCTTCACCACTAGCTGCAGCAGGAGCCGCAACAGCTACAGCAGCAGCTGCCGCTGATACTCCATAATGCTCCTCTAGAGCTTTTACAAGTTCATTTAACTCAAAAACTGTCATAGAATCTATCTGTTTAATGAACTCCTCTACATTGATCCCCATGACTCTACTCTCCTTTTTCTTTCTTTTCTTTTATTTGATTAAGAACTACAACGAGATTTCTAGGTATAGCACCCAAAGTTCTAACAAAACGTGATATAGGACTTCCTAACAAATATACCAACTGAGCTATAAGCTCCTCTTTACTAGGCATCTTAGCTAAAGTTTCAACTTCCTCAACGCTTAATACTGAATCTTCAAAAACACCACTTTTAATCTTTATAGAGTCAAAATCTTTCGAATAATCCACAACCACCTTAGCCATACCAACTGGATCTTCAAAAGTAAAAACAACTGCTGTAGGACCCTTAAAACTATCCTTAATTTTAGAGAGAGGTTTGTCAGCTACAGCTATCTTTGCAAGATTGTTCTTTACAACTACACAGGAACTTTTTCGCTCTGCTAATTTTTCCCTGAACTCCATGAAATCTTCTACGTTAGTACCTTGATAATCTATAAGTACAGCGTACTTAGCATCTGCAAATGTTTCTTTATACCTCTCTAGCACCTCTAGCTTTTTCTTTCTAGTCAAAGGCATGGCTATCTCCTCCCAATCATTCACTTAACTGCTTAACTTCACTCTTGTCTATCTCAACCCCAGGACCCATAGTAGAAGCTAGAGATACATTTAAAACGTAGCTTCCTTTAACACCTGAAGGCTTTGCCTTCAAAACAGCATCTATAAAAGTTCTAACGTTTTCCTCCAGCTTATCATCACTAAAAGAGAGCTTTCCTACAGGAGCGTGTACATTTCCCGCCTTATCTACCCTAAAATTCACTTTACCTTTTTTAATCTCATCTACAGCTTTTGCCACTTCAAAAGTAACTGTACCAGTTTTAGGGTTAGGCATAAGGCCACGAGGCCCAAGTATCTTTCCCAATTTTCCTACTATCCTCATCATATCAGGAGTAGCTACTACAGCATCAAAATCAAGCCAGTTTTCTTTTGCTATTTTATCTGCAAACTCCTCACCACCTACATAGTCAGCTCCAGCTTCCTTAGCTTCCTTAACCTTTTCACCCTTTGCAAAAACAAGCACTTTTTTACTCTTACCAGTACCATGAGGCAACACCACAGAACCCCTCACCATCTGATCAGCGTAAACAGGATTTACACCTAACTTCATCGCTATCTCTAGCGTTTCATCAAAATTGGCATAAGCAACTTTCTTTATCGCTTCAATAGCTTCTTTTAACAAATAAGGTCTTTTAGACAGTTTCTGAACAGCCTGCAAATATTTTTTACCTCTTTTCCCCACCGTTACCTACTCCTTACTCTACTATTTCTACACCCATAGAACGTGCCGTACCAGCAACTATTTTCATCGCCTTTTCTAACTCGTTGGTATTCAAATAAGGCAATTTCACTTTTGCTATTTCTTCTAACTGCTTTTTTGTTATCTTTCCAACTTTGTTCTTATTAGGTTCACTCGACCCTTTCTCTATACCTGCATATTTTTTGATTAAATAGGAAGTAACCGGACCCTTTGTAACAAAAGTGAACGATCTGTCGGAATAAACGGTTATATAAACAGAGACAGGTACACCCCTCTCCATATCTTTAGTTCTATCGTTAAAAGCCTTACAAAACTCCATAATATTGACACCAGCCTGTCCCAAAGCAGCCCCTACAGGGGGTTGCGGAGTAGCTTGCCCCGCTGGCACAACCAGCTTAATCTCCCTTTCTACCTTTTTCTTTCCACCTTTCTTAGCCATACTACTTTTCCTCTTCTACCTGATGAAATTTAAGCTCTACCGGAGTTTGACGTCCAAATATAGTAACCAATACTTTAACTTTTTCTCTTTCTTCATCTATTTCATCCACTACACCAATAAAACTAGCAAAGGGACCCGAGACAATTCTTACCTGATCTCCACGCTTGAAAAAAACTTTTGCCTTAGGAGCCTCTTTAGTACGTTTACTCATTTCTAAGATAGGTATAACCTCTTCCTCTCTAAGGGGAATAGGAGTTTTACCGCTTCCTACAAATCCAGTAACTCTGGGAGTGCTTCGCACTACAAACCAACTCTCGTTTGTCATTTTCATCTTGACAAGTACATAGCCAGGAAACAACTTACGTTTAACTTCTTTCTTCTGTTTTCCACTTACTTCTATATAAGTTTCAGATGGAATTTTTATCTCTTTGAAATATTCAGAAAGTCCCATCGCCTCAGCACGTTGGAATATGGCGTCACGTACCTTTTCTTCTAGTCCCGAGTAAGTATGTATTATATACCATTTATAGTCGTTATCCTTACCCATAACTACCCAAAAGCTAAACCCACAAGATTTCTAATCCATTTTAGAACTACCAATACAGCTATATCACTCACATATAAAAAGGCTGCAAAACCAAATGATACTATTATAACCAAAATAGTCAAAGATACAACCTCGTCCTTTTTGGGCTTAGTTGCTTTTTTCCACTCCTCCAAAGTAGCGGGAAGAAAATCTTTAAAAAAATAGTTCCATCTATCTTTTATAGACCTTTTTGACTTATCAACCATTCCTCCAACCTCTTAAGGTGGCAGGGCAGGAGGGACTCGAACCCCCAACCGCCGGTTTTGGAGACCGGTGCTCTGGCCAATTGAGCTACTGCCCTATTCAATAACTTCAGTTACCGTACCAGCTCCTACTGTCCTTCCTCCTTCACGAATAGCAAATCTAACTCCACGTTCCATAGCGATAGGAGCTATAAGTTCAACCTCCAAATTAACATTATCTCCCGGCATCACCATCTCTACTCCTTCAGGTAACTTAACTGTCCCAGTAACATCAGTAGTCCTAAAATAAAACTGGGGCCTATATCCACTAAAAAACGGAGTATGCCTACCTCCCTCTTCCTTTGTAAGAACATACACTTCTGCTTTAAATTTAGTGTGAGGAGTAATAGAACCAGGCTTGGCCAAAACTTGTCCTCTCTCAACTTCATCTTTTCTTATACCTCTTAGAAGAACACCTATATTATCTCCTGCAACTCCCTCATCCAGTATCTTTCTAAACATCTCTATTCCTGTTACCACAGTCTTTTTTGTAGGACGCAAACCTACTATCTCCACCTCGTCACCTACTTTAACCTTACCTCTTTCAACTCTGCCTGTGACAACAGTACCTCGTCCCGAAATAGAGAAAATATCCTCTATAGGCATAAGGAAATCTTTATCCACATCACGGGGTGGAAGAGGAATATACTCATCCACAGCATTCATAAGCTCCATTATATTTTCGGCCCAGGGACCTGAAGGATCTTCCAAAGCCTTTAGAGCAGACCCTCTTATAACCGGAACCTCGTCACCTGGAAAATCGTATTGGTTTAAAAGATCGCGTACTTCAAGCTCCACTAAATCGATCAACTCTTGATCCTCTTCATCAACAGCATCAACTTTATTTATAAACACCACTATAGCCGGAACATCCACTTGACGTGCTAACAATATGTGCTCCCTTGTTTGAGGCATAGGACCATCAACAGCCGAAACAACAAGTATTGCTCCATCCATCTGAGCAGCACCAGTTATCATGTTCTTAACATAGTCAGCATGACCCGGACAATCCACATGAGCGTAATGCCTCTTTTCAGTTTCATACTCAACATGCGCTGTTGCAATAGTAATACCCCTCTCTCTCTCTTCAGGGGCCTTGTCTATAGCATCAAAAGGAACAAACTCAGCTAAACCCTTTTCAGCCAGCACCCTAGTTATAGCAGCAGTCAAAGTGGTTTTCCCATGATCTACATGACCTATAGTACCTATGTTAACATGCGGTTTGGTGCGTTCAAATTTCTTTTTAGACATCCTTTCCTTACCCCCTTAACTAAAAGTTTTCTCTCCTAAAAACCTTGGAGCCCACGACCGGATTCGAACCGGTGACCCCTTCCTTACCAAGGAAGTGCTCTACCCCTGAGCCACGTGGGCCTGATCGAGAGTATAGCACACTATCCTCTCTTACGCAAACATAAAACATCTGGAGCGGGAGACGGGATTCGAACCCGCGACCATCAGCTTGGAAGGCTGACACTCTACCACTGAGTTACTCCCGCACTTGGTGGAGGCGGATGGATTCGAACCACCGTAGGCTTACGCCGGCAGGTTTACAGCCTGCTCCCTTTGTCCACTCGGGCACGCCTCCAACTTTCTCAACCCCAACCTGGAGCCGGCACCCGGAGTCGAACCGGGGACCTACTGATTACAAGTCAGTTGCTCTACCTCTGAGCTATGCCGGCTCTCATAGCTCAAATACCATATTATATATTAGCTATTTTTACACAAGTTTGCAACAATATATAGAGTCAACTCTCCTCTTTTAATTTACCTATCCATCTATCTATCTTTTTATTCAAAAGCTCAAGCGGCAGAGAACCGTCCTCTAACACAGCCTTGTGAAACCTGCGTATATCAAATTTATCTCCCAACTCCTCTTTTGCTCTATCTCTAAGTTTCTTTATATAGATCTCTCCAATCTTATATCCCAAAGCTTGACCAGGCCACGAGATATATCTATCAACTTCGTTTATTATATCTTTTTTAGCTAACGCTGTATTTTCCTCCATAAACTTTATAGCCTTCTGTCTACTCCAACCCATATAGTGAATACCTGTATCCACAACCAATCTAGCTGCTCTCCATATAGAAAAAGTTAATCTACCAAACTCAGAATAAGGATCTTCGTAAAAACCTAACATCTTACCCAAACCCTCGGCATACAGTGCCCATCCTTCAACAAAAGCACCTACACCCCAAAACCTTCTAAACTTAGGAAGACCTTTAAGCTCCTGCTGCAAAGCTATCTGCAAATGGTGACCAGGTACAGCCTCATGATAAGTCAAAGCCTCAAGATTATATAAAGGTCTACTACGCAAATCGTAGGTATTAAGGTAGTAGAACCCTCCTCTTTTCCCATCACCAGAAGGAGGCATATAATAAGCCACTGTAGTCTTAGGAGCTATAAAAAGAGGAATCTCCTTTATTCCATACGGCATTCTAGGTAACAACTCAAAAAGTTCTGGAAGTCTACCATCTATCCTTTTGGAATAAAAAGATGCCTTCTCCAAAAGCTCACGTGGAGTTTTAGGATAAAACTTATCATTATCCCGGAGAAATTGTATAAACCCTTTTAGATCCTTACCTGTAAGCTCCTTAGCTAAAAACGACATCTGCTTCTTTAGCTTCTCAACCTCTTCCATCCCTATTTTGTGAATATCTTCAGGAGAAATATCTAAAGTAGTAAAATACTTGATTCTATTAAGATAGAAATCTTTACCTCCTGGTAAAGCAGATACACCTACAGAAGAACGGCAAGATGGGTAATACTTTTCGACAAAAAACTTGTAAAACCTCCGATAAGACGGAATAACTTTACCTTTTATAACCTCTATAGCACGTCTGTTCAACTGCTCGTCGTTAAACTTTTTAAACGGCTTAAAGAACACAGTTTCTTCAGGTTTTTTATCCAGATGATAACTTATCGATTCCTCATACCCCTGCAAAACTGTTTTAGGTAAAGTTATTCCCCTTTTTAATCCCTCCTCCATAAGCTTTATATTTTGATCTACGTATTTAGGAAAAGCTTCCATTCTTTTCAAGAAATTTTCTAAATCCCTTCTAGTTTCAAAAACCGAGTTTAAAGGAAGCTCTGCAAAACTTACATGAAAACCTCCCCTGCTGGTTATAGGAATAAAATGGGCTCCAAACTTGTATTCGGCTAAACGAGCGTCTAAATATCTAAGAGCTATAAAAAGAGAAATTTTATCTTGCCACTTTAAATCCAATTTTTGAAATTTCAACAATTCGGTGTAAAAATCCTCTCTTACCTTAAATATCCTATCTATAGCTTCAATAGAGCGGTCGGGCAGTTTATCGTCAAATTCTTTGTAACCTATTCTACTGGCAAAAAGAGGGTTTACCGAAAGTTCAAATTCCCACAGCTTGTCAAAGGTTCGATGTAGAGTGTCGTTAGATAGGGGGAAAACGGGTAAAACAGCAAATAACACTACAACAATTGCGATTTCTCTTTTTCTATCCATCTTTCTATCTCCTTTTTATACTTTTTCCTATCTTCAAAGCTTGCCACAGCGTACTTAACAAGGGAAGAAACAAGCTCCTTTATTGGTACTCCGCTAATCTCCCACAGTTTGGGATACATAGAGATAGAAGTAAACCCAGGTATAGTATTGATTTCGTTCACGTATATCTCCTCGTCGGTTAGCAAAAAATCTACCCTAGCCATAGAGTGAACACCTATAGCCTTTACAGCTTTTATAGCGGTCATTTTAATTTTATCGGCCATATATTGAGGTAACGGTGCAGGAATCTTAAGTTGTGCCTTTTCCTCTATATATTTATCTCTATAATCGTAAAATTCTCTACCGGGAATAATTTCTCCAGGTTGAGACGCTCTAACCTCAGGATAACCCATAATGCTGCATTCTATCTCTCGCGCGGAAACTGCTGTCTCTACCAACACCTTATCGCTTATAAGTAACGCTTCTTTTACAGCTTTTGCAATATCCTCTTCTGAACATTTTCTTACACCTACGCTAGATCCACTAGTAGCGGGTTTTACAAAAAAATACTTCTGGGACCCTAAAACCTCTCTTACCTTATCGATTGAAAACGGTTGGTATTTATCAAAAGAAACCCATGGAACAACTTTAACTCCCGATTCATTGAGTAACCTTTTTGTTGTATCTTTGTTAAAAGCTATAGAGCTAGCCGAAAAATCTGGACCCACGTAAGGAATACCAGCAATTTCTAAAAATCCCTGTATAGTTCCGTCTTCTCCCGAGGTACCATGTATAAGCGGGAAAGCCACATCTATCTCTTCGTATATAATCCTTTTAACGTTTGTCTTAGGTGCTCTTTTATTTATACGAGTAAGTTGTAACGCCTCGTTTGAATCTTGTGCGTCAAGCCACTCTCCTTTAATATTAACGGCAAAAGGTATCACTTGGTAACCTGCATCTACAAGAGCCCTATAAACTGTACGTGCAGACCTTATAGAAACCTCATGTTCTACAGATTCTCCCCCAAAAATAAGAGCTATCTTCATTACTCGATCCTCACGAGTTTCACCGAATTAACGTTCTCGATAGCTTCAAGTTTAGATAAAACCTCTTTTGAGGGAGTAGAATCAAGTCTTATAACAGATATAGCTTCTCCTCCTACTGCTCTACGTGAAAGATGGATCTCAGCTATATTTATTTTAGCCTTTCCTAAAACAGAGCAAACATTGCCTAAAACACCCGGTAGATCAAAATTTTTTAAAACTAGTAAAGTTCCAAACGGTCTAAATTCCAATCTAAAACCCTGAAATGAGACAATTCTTATATCGTTATCGCCAAACACAGTACCAGATACAAACCATTCCTTGGTATCTTTTACTAGGCGAACGGTAACCAATCTACTATAAGTATCGGCTCCACTTTCCAACGATCTGGTAATCTTAATTCCGCGATCATGTGCAACTTGTACAGCATTAACGAGATTAACTCCTGCCCCCAAAAAAGTAGACAACGCTCCTTGTGTAGCAGATATAGATATCGGCAAAAGCAAATCTTCAGAAAGTCCCCTTACAGTAACATCTACCTTATCAAAATTACCGTCGGTTAAGTAACTTAAAAATTTAGCGGATCTGTTGGCTAAAATTAGAAAACTATCGCTTCCTCCCGAATATCTAAAAGGAAGATTTATGGCGCTTACTTTTAGAGATCCTTTCAACGCCTCTATAACAGTTTTTGCTATCTGGTCCGCTATTTTTTCTTGAGCTTCCCTAGTTTGCGCCCCTATATGCGGTGTTGCAACAACTTTAGGATGGGTTGGTAAAGACCAATCTTTGGGAGGCTCTTCGTGAAAAACGTCAACTCCTATACCTGCAAAATGTCCCGCATCTAAAAGTTCAATAGCGGCCTTTTCATCTACGATCCCTCCTCTGGCACAATTTATAAGAAATCCACCTTTTTTTATCATCTTTAGTCTCGTTCTATTAAGTAAGTTTTTAGTTTCTTGGGTCATAGGAAGGTGGAGAGTTACTATATCTGAGTTAGCTAACAAATATTCAAGATCAACCGATCTAGCTCCTTTGTTTTCTACAAAAGAGGTACTAAGATAAGGATCATAAACCAAGATTTTCATTCCAAAAGCTACAGCTCTTGCAGCTACTCTCTGGCCTATCTTTCCAAATCCCACAACTCCTAAAGTTTTACCGTAAAGTTCTACACCAACAAAATTTCTATCCCACACCTTATCTTTCATAGAACGGTCTGCAGATGGTACCTTTCGTAAAAGAGAAAGAATAAGAGCAAAAGTATGCTCGGTTGCAGCTATTATATTAGCTGTAGGAGAATTAACTACTAAAATCCCACGTTTAGTGGCTTCTTTAACATCTATATTATCTACACCTACACCTGCTCTACCTATAATTTTTAATCTATTAGCCTTACTAAGTAGATCCGAATCTACCCTTGTACTACTTCTTACAACAAGAGCGACAGCATCTTCTATCTCTTCTTCTATTTTACTCCTATTGCCAAAACACTCTTTTACTATATAACCGGCCTTTTCAAAAGTTTCTTTAGCTTTCCGATGCATTTTATCTGCAAGAACGATCTTATCCATGCGTCTTAACCTCCCCTATTAGCTGCTCTATAGTGGAGAGTAAACGTTCTAGATCATCGCTCCTTACCTCTCCCATATGTCCTATTCTGAAGGTTAAATTTTTCCACTTCCCGTAGCCAGAACCAACTACAAAACCTAAATTAGCCAATCTAGATACCAATTCTCCCGGTGAAACAATATCTTCTGTAGATATAGCTGACACTGTAGGGGAAGGATAATTTGAAACGAGAGAGAACTCTGTCTTCTTTACCCACTTCTCTATCCTGTTTTTCAAATCTACGTGTCTTTTCCATCTATTTTCCAATCCTTCTCTAAGGATCAAATCTAACTGTTTATCCAAAGCAAAAAACAGAGAAACAGCGGGAGTTGTAGGAGTACCCAGTTCAGAATCCTTCTTTACATAACGCAGTATATCTGTATAAAACCCTCTATTTCTAATTGAGGCTGCTCTTCTAAGAGCACGAGGAGATGCGGTAATAAAAGAGAGTCCTGGGGGAAGTGCAAGAGCTTTTTGTGAACCAGTTATAACTACATCCAAAAACCAGTCATCAACCCTCAGTTCAACTCCTCCTAAAGATGAAACAGCATCCACTATAATTAACGCCCCGCTCTCTTCTCTGACAACTTTAGCTATCTCTTTTATAGGATTAAGAGTAGCAGTGGAGGTCTCGCTATGAACCACAGTTACTGCATCGTATTTAGTGGAACGCAGTTTATTTCGTAGATCGTCAGGATCGATAAAAGATCCCCACGGAACTTCGAGAGTATCAGCCTCCTTATCACAGCTTACTGCTATATCGTGCCAACGCGCACCAAAAGCACCAGAAATAAGAGAAAGAACTCTATTGTTTACAAAAGATCGTATAGCAAGTTCCATAAGCAAACTAGCGCTGCCGGTCACTGTGTAAACCCTGTTCTTAGTTTTAAACACCTTGGGCAATTTGTTAGATATCCTTTCGTAAAGTTGCCTAAATTCTCGACTTCTATGACCAATAGGTTGTTTTATTAGTTCTTCTCTTACTTCTTGCAGTACGTAAGTAGGTCCGGGTAGGAAAAACCTTATCTCTTCCATCCTATCTTCACCTCTGACTATTTATTAGAAAGTTTAAGGAATAACCACACCCTCAAAGATAGCATCCCAAGTAAGGGACGGATCCGTAGGATGATTAGCCTGGTTAATAGAGAAAAGAAAAACTTGTAAACTTCTATCTACATCCGGAATATCTTTAATAGAGACAAAGCCACTTTTATCACCCACAAGGTTAGGATCTTCTATCTCTATTATGTTAACAACATCATCCAACCTAATCTCATAAGAATCAGCAACTTCGCCATTTTCTAGATAACGTGTCAAAGTGTAAGTCACACTACAATTTAATCCTCCAAGATTCTCGCATTGCCAAGAAGGTCCTCCCTCATTGGGACGTGTCGTATTCCACAAGAAAACAACGATTCTACTCTTTCCATAAAGATCTTCATTTAGAAATACACGAGCATGCAGTCTATCTATTACCCTATCTGGATCTATATCGTTATCTCCATCACCTAAACAATCGCTAGCATCTAAGTTAACAGTTAACCTCTTAGAGCAGAGACGTGCTCTAGCGTCTATACGTTCTCTAACACCTTTACCAGAATTTGCTACGTAAAAACCTTTCAATCTATCGGGTAAAGATTCTCCTACAGCTTCTAGATGTATCATATTTATACCGTTAGAGGACCCTTCCGGAAGACGTACATAATACGCAAAACCTTCCAAAACGTTAAGGTTCTTAAAAGGAAAAGCTGGAGCCATAGGGTTTAGATCGGTTGCTTCTGTTACAAGATCTATAGTAATAAAACCTCTATAAAAATCACCTTCTCTAATAGCTTCTAAATAATCTGAAGAGGTAGATGAAAAAATATCTCGTAAAGATACACTCCAACTGCTTCCACCTTGAAGTTGAACGTTCCCATAAATAGAGGAAGCAATACCATCCACATTCCAAATATGATAATGGACAATTTCTGTAGTAGGCGAAATATTTGTAACAACCAACAGGGTATTCTCTGAATTCTCTGCAGAGTTCACTCCTACTTCAAAAAAAGGAACTATCAATGTAGCAGCAGGAGTCACATCCGGTATACCCACTACTGCATGCAAGCTGAAAGGGTATAAAATAGAGATAAACCATTTTACCGATAAATGAAACTTCATAACTCAACTCCCACTAATAAAAATCAGATAATAGTATATACACAAATTGGAACCTTTTTAATCTTGCTTGTAGTTTTTCTCAAATTTGCGGCTCCCATACTGCTTCCTATAGCTATATCTTTCTTCCTTACAATAATAGGCGCTCCTGCTGTCGAAAAACTGGTTAAAATAAAGATTCCAAGAATAGTAGCGGCCGGAATAGTTACAATTTTGATGGTTTTAACAATTTTTATACTTATAAGCGTAATGAACGAAGCGATAATAGAAATAAGAAACAACATGCCACAGTACAATATAAGTATAAAAAACTCTGTAGAAAAGCTTAAAGTATGGTTAGAAAAAAGAGGTATCCATACAGAAGAACTCGAGCTTATCCCTCTTTTACCTACAGATCTTTTTGCTTCTTTTATAGGTTCAATCATAAAAGGAGCAGCTACTATAGTAACTTTTCTAACGTTAGTTTTTATAACTACCTTTTTCATGTTACTTGAAACTCCCAAATGGAAAACTAAAATAGGTGGAGATCTCTCCCATAACATATTTAAAAACGTATCGAGCGAGATACAAACTTTTTTACTTTATAAGACTGGAATAAGCTTGGTTACCGGCTTTATAATCGGCATAAGCCTCTACCTTTTTGACGTACAATTCGCTGTCTTGTGGGGGACTATAGCGTTTATTTTAAACTATATACCCAACGTGGGTTCCATTATAGCCTCGATCCCCGCTATAGCTTTTACACTTTTAGACAACGGACTCAAAACCGCTATTCTGGTGACAGTAGTATACATATTAGTTAACTTTATAATAGGTAACATAATAGAGCCGCATCTTGTAGGGAGAGAATTCGCACTTTCTCCTGCAGTGATAATAATTTCTCTTATGTTATGGAGCTGGATATGGGGAGTAGGAGGGATGTTTATTGCCACTCCTCTTATGATCACTATAAAATCTATTCTCAAAAACAGCAGTTACAGTTACTTAACTAGATTTATAGAATGAGATAAGGAGTCATTTATGATCTTGGTAAAAGGAAAAAAAGAGGTAGAGGAACGTATAGAGTCTTTAGCTAGTGAGCTTTTAGAAAAAGTAAAATCAGAAAAAAGTGTAGCTATTATAGGTATCCACACGAGAGGAATACCTTTAGCTTCGCGAATTATAGAATATATAAAACCTTATATAGCTGTCGAGAAAGGGCAACTAGATATCACCTTTTATAGAGATGACCTATCTAAGATAGCACCAAACCCGGTTGTTAAAGCAACAAAGCTTCCGCCTATAGATGATAAGGTTGTGGTTTTAATAGACGACGTACTTTATACAGGAAGAACGGTTAGAGCAGCTTTGGATGAACTGATAGATTTTGGAAGGCCCAAAAAGGTATACTTAGTTGTTCTAGTAGATAGGGAAGAGAGAGAACTACCTATATGCGCGGATTTTATAGGATTCAAAATAAAAGTAAAAAAAGGTGAAAAGATAGATGTAAAATTTCCTGAAACCGACGGTAGCGAAACATCCATATATATTCGGAGATAAAAACGATGTGGTACAAAAAAGACCTTTTAGGTATAAAAGAGCTCTCACAAAAAGAGATTCTAACTATTCTCGATGTTGCCAAAAATTTCAAAGAGGTAGCAGCGAGACCGATAAAAAAGGTTCCAACTTTAAGGGGTAAAACAGTTATAAATCTATTTTTTGAGCCTTCAACTCGTACCAGAATAAGTTTTGAGATCGCGGCAAAACGACTCTCAGCAGACTCCCTAAATTTTTCATCATCATCATCATCTCTTGTAAAAGGAGAGACAATAATAGACACAGCATTGACATTAGAAGCTATGGCTCCAGACATAGTTATAGTAAGACATTCAAAAGTAGGTATACCACACAAGTTGGCTAGCATTTTAAAGAGCAGTGTAGTAAATGCAGGAGACGGAGCTCACGAGCATCCTACTCAAGCTCTGTTGGACGCTTTTACAATACTAGAACACAAAGGTAAAATTGAAGGCTTATCAGTTGCTATAATAGGGGATATATCACATAGCAGAGTAGTTAGATCCAATATTCACCTACTTACAAAATTAGGAGCAAAGGTAAGAGTAGCTGGTCCACTTACCCTTATCCCTCCAGGGTTTGAAAAATTAGGTGTAAAAATTTGCAAATCTATCCAATCTGCAGTAGAAGGCTGCGACGTGATTATGGCTCTGCGAATTCAAAAAGAGCGCCAAGGAAGAGTGTTTATCCCCTCTTTAGAAGAATATTATGAGATGTTCGCTTTAACTCCACAAACTTTAAAGTACGCGAAAGAAGACGCAATAGTTATGCACCCTGGACCTATAAATAGAGGAGTAGAGATATCTTCAGAGATAGCAGATTCACCACGATCTGTCATACTGGATCAAGTAAGTGCAGGTGTAGCTGTCAGAATGGCGATCCTTTATCTATTAGCAAATGTGAAGGAGAAACAGGATGGATAAATTTATATTGAAAAACGGGCTAGTTATAGATCCTTTAGAAGGTATCCACGATAAAGCGGACATCTATGTAGAGAATGGCAAAGTTATCAAAATAGCCGAAAGAATAACAAAACGAGGGGTAAAACAGATCGATTTGGACGGTCTGGTAGTAGCACCAGGCTTTATAGATATTCACGTTCATTTACGAGAGCCAGGGTACGAATATAAAGAAGACATAGAAAGTGGGTTAAAAGCAGCAATTGCAGGTGGCTTTACGACTATTTGCTGTATGCCTAATACCAAACCAGTAAACGATAATCCTTACATAACAGAGTATATAATTTCCAGGGCAAACAAACTAAAACTTGCTAAAGTATACCCAATAGGAGCTATAACAGTAAGACAAGAAGGCAAAATATTAACTCCTATGGCTCAACTTAAAAGAGCAGGTGTAATAGCTTTTTCAGACGACGGTTTTTCTGTGGAAAATAGCGATCTTTTATTGCGTGCTTTTCAATATTCCAACCACTTTAACACAGTGATTATTCAACATCCTGAAGACAATTATTTATCAAACGGTGGAGTGATGAATGAAGGAGAGGTATCAGCTAGGTTAGGAATGCGCGGAATACCCAACATTGCCGAAGATGTAATAATAGCGAGAGACATAATGTTAGCTGATTACGCAGGCTCCAGATACCACGTCGCGCATCTTTCTACCAAGAAAGGGTTAGAACTGGTAAAAGAAGCAAAAAAAAGTAACATAAAAGTAACTTGCGAAGTGACACCTCACCACCTTCTACTTACCGACAGATCTATCGAAGAATACAACTTTAGCACATGTGTAAAGATGAAACCTCCACTTCGTACGGAAAAGGATAGGAAAGCCCTAATAGAGGGTCTTAAAGATGGTACCGTAGACGTTATCGCTAGCGATCATGCACCTCACCACAAAGACGAAAAAGAACTTCCTTTCGAAGACGCACCCTTTGGAATAGTGGGGTTAGAGACAACGGTAAGCGTTCTATTGGATAGATTAGTTAGAGAAGGTATCATCTCGCTAGAAAGACTGATTGAGCTTTTGTCTACCAATCCAGCAAAAATTCTCTCTTTACCAGGAGGAACATTAAAAGAAGGCTCGGTAGCTGATATAACAGTTATAGATCCTCAGAGAGAACACACAATAGACCCGAAAAAATTTTACAGTAAAGGCAGATCCACTCCTTTTGCAGGATGGAGAGTGAAAGGTAAAGTTGTTATGACGATTATAGAAGGAAGGATAGTGTATGCCGATTTATAAAAAGGTAAAAACTCAAACACATAAAGATTCCAGTGTTAAGTTCTATAAATTATTTAAGAAGATAAACAAACTTTTAGATCAAGAGCAAAGCGGTAGTTCTACTACAGAAGAGTTATCAAACGTTTTAAGAGGGATTATAACGAGTTTAAAGAACGATTTAGGACTATATTCTGCACGCATATACAAAAAAGATGAAGGAGGATTCATTTTAATAGACTCGATAGGAGACGAAACTCCTACAACACAGGGGTTATGTATAATAAAAAACTACAAACCTGTAAAGGAATGTCTAAAGAGAGGAATCTTCTACGCGAGGGAAGACGATCCTGAAATAGATAGAAACGTTGAACAAACTCTCAGATCTCCAAATTTTGCGTGTGTAGAGGTAGGAGATGGAGAGTATATACTTGCCTTTTCCACCCATAAGGGTTTCAATCCTGATAACATAATATTTTCTCTAAGCATAATAAGGCACCTTATAAACCAAAAAATAACAAAAAAAAAGTTTGAATCCCTTTTAGAAGAAGCAAAGAATATTCAAAACTCGATACTTCCCGATGAACAACCACTTTTTGGAGATTTTGATATAGCTGGTAAAACTGTACCTGCAGAGACTATAGGAGGTGATTACTTCGATTTTATCCCCATAACTGACAAAATTTTAGGATTAGCTATCGCTGATGCTTCAGGACATGGATTATCGGCAGCACTTCAAGTAAGAGACATATATATGGGTTTACGTATGGGAATGAGTAGAGATTTCAAAATAGTAAGAACGGTAGAAAGAATAAATTATATAGTCCACCAAGCGTCATTAACCAATAGGTTTGTTGCACTTTTTTACGGAGAACTGGAATTATCAGGTAATTTTATATATGTAAATGCTGGCCATATACCACCTGTATTAATAACAAAAGACAACGAGATACACCATCTATCTGTAGGGGGGCCCGTTATAGGTCCTATAAGCCACGCTAGTTACGAAAGAGATTTTCACAAACTAAGAAGCGGGGATATGATAATTATGTTTACAGATGGAATAATAGAAACTCGCAACGATGAAAATCAGGAGTTTAGTTTAGAAAGATTACTAGAAATCGTAATATCTAACAAATATCTAAGCGCCAACCAAATAGTGGAAACTGTCTTTAAAGAAAACGACGATTTCTCTTCTAATCCCCCAGATGATAGAACTCTAGTAGTTATAAAACATATCTAATGTAGTTTTAGCATATTATAAAAAAATGATAGTATGTCTGTATCTTCCTCTATCTTTTTACTAACTGGAGTTCCTGCACCGTGCCCTGCTCTACTTTCTACCCTTATCAATATAGGGTTGTTGCAAATTTGAGACTTTTGCAAAGCTGCAGCAAATTTGAAACTGTGGGAAGGTACCACTCTATCATCGTAATCTGCTGTTAATATGAGGGTAGGGGGATAACATTTCTTTTCCTTAAGAGCTTTATGGTAAGGAGAATAAGAGTAGAGAACCCTAAAATCTTCTTCTTTTTCTGGATCACCGTAATCTGAGACCCAGGCCCATCCGATAGTAAACTTGTGAAAACGCAACATATCTAATACTCCTACAGCGGGAACAGCGGCACCGAAAAGAGATGGCTCTTGCGTTATAACCGCACCAATAAGAAGTCCTCCGTTGCTTCTCCCCGTTATACCTAACGATTTACTGTCTGTATATCCCTCTCTTATAAGGTACTTAGCAGCGTATATAAAATCATCAAAAACGTTCTGTTTATTATGTAACCGTCCCTGATCGTGCCAACTTCTGCCGTATTCTCCTCCGCCACGCAAATTGGCAACAGCATACAAACCACCTAACTCCAACCACACTATAGTACTAACTCTAAAACGTGGTGTTATAGGAATGTTAAATCCTCCATAACCGTAGAGAATCGTTTTGTATTTACCTTTGCCTCTAGCAAAACCCTTTTTGCCCACTATGAAAATAGGAATTCTAGTACCATCCTTACTTCTGTAAAAGCTTTGCACAACTTGATACTCGGAGGGATCAAAATTCAAGGAAGGCTCTTTGAACTTAGAAAGACTTTCCTTAGATACTATGTATCTATAAACGTAAGGAGGTGATACAAAACTAGTAAAGGAGAAGAAAAGTTCATCGTCGTTTCTTCTACCCGATAAACCGTAGATAGTACCCATACTACCTAGAGCTATTTCCTTTATATAAGACCCATCAGTACCATACACTACAAGCTTAGATTTAGCGTCCGATAAATAATTGGCAAAAAATTTACCTCCTACGTATACCACATCCACAAGAGTATCGTTGGATTCTGGAATAACTTCCTTCCAATTGTCTCTTACAGGATCCGATATATCTACAGCTATAACTCTTTTACGTTCGGCTTTATTATCCGTTAAAAAGTAAAATGTTTTATCGTCGTTTCCTATAAAAATATAGGAGTTCTCAAAATTAGGAATAAGCTCTACAATCTTATTTTTATCAACCCCACTGCTAAGAGAAGTATAGAATACCAAATTACGCTCATCAGTGCCCTTCCAGACAGTTATTATAAGAAACTTCTTATCATCTGTAACATCTGCTGAGAATCCCCACTCCTTTTTGTCTTTTCTTTCGTAAACTAGCAAGTCTCTATTCTGTTTTTCTCCAAGCTTATGGAAGTATACCTTGTGAAAATAGTTTACATCTTCCAATTTCTCCCCTTCTTTAGGAGCAGGATATCTACTATAAAAGAACCCTTCATCTCCAAGCCAACTAACTGTGGAAAACTTTACCCATTCCACCTTATCAGCTAATAACTTACCTGTCTGCAAATCTAAAACTTTAATAGTTCTCCAATCAGATCCTCCCTCTGAAATACCGTAAGCTATATATCTACCACTTTCAGAAGGCACAAAGAACGCGAGAGAAACGGTTCCATCTTTCGACCACTTATTAGGATCTATAACAACCTTTTCTTCATCATTCTCTTTCATAATAACAACAGGTTGATCTTTACTACCATCGTTGAAAGAAAAAAAGTATCTATTACCTCTTTTTCTAGGCACTCCGTAATACTCAAACTTCCAAAGTTGCTTTAAGCGTTTCTTTATCTCTTCTCTCTTATCGAGTTTTTCAAGAAATGAAAAAGTAAGTTTATTCTGAATCTTTATCCACTTTTTAAGATCTGGGGAGTCAAGATCTTCCATCCATCTATAAGGATCTTCCAGTCTGATTCCAAATTTTTCCTCCACTACTTTAACAGTTTTTGTTTCAGGATACTCTATTTTTTCTCCATAGCCAGCCAGAGAAAATATAAAAATTCCAGACACCATAGAGATTACCCTTTTCATAAAACCTCCCATATCTATAACTTTACTTTAATTCTCTTTATCAGCAGAGAATGAGTCTACAGCTTCTTCTACAGTATCATTAATATCAAATATCGCAGCTAGCTGAGCTATCTGTAGAATACCCAAAACTCTCTCTGGCACTCTAGCTAGCTTAACTTCTATACCTCTTTTATGAGCACTGGTATGGATAGCGACCAATTCTCCTACTCCTGCAGAATCTATATCTTTAACGTCTTTAAGATCCAAAACAACTTTCTTCGCTCCTTCATCAAATACTGAGGAAACAAATTTTCTAAGTTCCACGTCCCCTCTACCAATAAGTAACTTACCTCTAGGGGATATAACCACAACTTCGCCAATATTTTTTTTCTCTATCCTCATTTTTTACCTCCTAACCTTTTAAGCAACTTAACTACAAACCAGTTTCTCTCTTTCCTGCATTCGATACTATCCATCAATTTTTTTACTAGAACATTTCCTAATCCACGTTCATAATCTAGTTTTTCAATAAATTTTTCATGGCAGATAAGATCTTTTTCTAAAAATCCTCTTCCTTTGTCTTTTACACAAAACTCTAAAGTATCGTTTTCAAAGCTCATCTCTACCACTACAGGTTTTTTTTCATCAGAAAGGTTACCATGTACTATAGCATTTACTACTATTTCTCTCAAAGCGAAACTTACCCAGTACAGTTGCTCATCATCCAAATAATTTTTAAGAGACTCTTCTATACATACAGACACCACATCCACATTGTTTAGTAAAGAGGGTATAGCTATAGAAAGACTAATAGCTTCTCGGTTCATTTTCTGGAGGTATAACTAAGCATTCACATTTAGCATGCACAATTACAGATTGCGATACACTACCCAGGAGTGTTCTTACAAAACCACTTTCTCCCTTTCTAGCTATTACTATAAGATCCGCATTTACCTGATCAGCAACTTCCACTATAGCTTGACTAGGTTTGCCTCTCACTACAACTTTCTCATATTCTATATCCATCTTTTTCATCACTTGATCTATCCTTTCCATCGCCAAATCTCTCATAGTTTCAAAATAATTTTTCTCCGGGTTATCTATAGCAAAAAGTTCCGGATATGGGAAAGATATATCGACTACTGTAAGAACTATAAGTCTAGAATTAAAGGTCTTAGCTATTTCAGATGCTCTAATTAGAGCTTTATTTGCCATTTGAGAACTATCGTAAGGTACCAGAATGGTGTTCCAATTACCACTATTCATCCTATCCTCCATACCTTATAATTACTGTACAAAAACATGTTAAATTACAAGTATGCACAGTTGGTATTATTTTATTAAATTAAGGTAGGAGGGAATAACATTAAATGAAATTCACTGGGGTAGATTTTCTGGGCCTTGATAGTGAAATAACCGCAGAAGAACGACTTATACGTGATAGCGTGCGCGAATTTGTCGATAGAGAAGTCAAACCAATAATAGAGGATTATCACAGACAAGGAAAATTTCCCTTACATCTGACTTCCAAAATAGGAGAACTCGGTCTGTTTGGAGCGCCCTTTAAAGAGTACAACCTACCAGGATTAAGTGCTACTGCTTACGGGTTGATAATGCAGGAATTGGAAAGAGGAGATTCTGGGTTACGTAGCTTTGTATCTGTACAAAGTGCTCTTGTAATGTATCCTCTACTTACTTTTGGCAGTAAGGAACAGAAGGATTATTGGATACCAAAGCTTGCTACGGGTGAAGCTATAGGTTGTTTTGGATTAACTGAGCCAGGATACGGTTCAAACCCTGGAGGTATGTTAACAACGGCTCGTAGGAAAGGTAAAAAATGGGTTATAAATGGAACGAAACAGTGGATTACAAATGGTTCTATAGCGGATATAGCTGTTATATGGGCTAAGACTGAAGAAGGTATAAGGGGTTTTCTAGTTGAGAAAGGTACTCCAGGTTTCACCACAAGAGACCAGCACGGCAAGTTTTCTCTCAGAGCTTCTATAACCTCCGAGTTATCTTTTATCGATTGTGAAGTTCCTGAGGAAAACATGTTACCTAAAGCCAAAGGTCTCAAGGCTCCCCTTATGTGTTTAAGTCAAGCAAGGTATGGGATAGCATGGGGCGCATTAGGAGCCGCTATGGAGTGTTACCAGGTAGCATTAGAGTACGCAAAAACTAGACATCAGTTTTGTAACACCCCTATAGCAGCTCACCAACTGGTACAGGAAAAGCTGGTATGGATGATTACCGAGATTACAAAAGGACAGCTCTTAGCTTTACAGCTAGCACGCATGAAGGACAAAGGAAGATTAGCTTTTTACCATATATCTATGGGAAAACGTAATAACGTATGGGTAGCCCGAGAAGTAGCCAAATTAGCTAGGGAAATTTTGGGTGCAAATGGAATAGTAGACGACTATCCTGTAATCAGGCACATGCTAAACATCGAGTCTGTCTATACTTACGAAGGAACGCATGATATCCACACTTTGATAATAGGAGAGCATATTACGGGGTTCCCTGCTTTTAACCCACCTAAAGAATCTTGTTAGGAGGAGAAGGATGTATTTAGTGGATGATTATCTAGATTCTGCGTGGCTTAGAACTACTGAAATGGCTGCAATAGCAGCTGCACGTACGGTGGGAATGGGAGACAGACGTTATAGCGATCACGTAGCGGTGGAAGCTATGAGAACTGCAATGGGAAAATTACCAATAAAAGGAGAGATAGTAATAGGCGAGGGAGAACGTGATGAGGCTCCTATGTTGTATGTAGGGGAAAAAGTAGGTTCCGGTTGGGAAAAAGAGAATGCGCCTCGATACGATATAGCTGTTGACCCTTTGGAAGGAACCAATATGTGTGCTACAGCAGCTCCAGGTGCTATAGCGGTAATGGCAGCAGCGGAAGAAAAAGGATTGATGAAAGCACCCGATATATACATGGATAAAATAGTGGTAGGGCCTACAGCCAGAGGATCCATAGATATAAACGCTCCCGTTGAAGAAAACCTAAAAAATATAGCAAAATCGTTCGACAAGCAACCTTCTGAAATAACAGTAGTAGTACTGGATAGAGAAAGACACACAAACCTTATATCTAAGATCAGAAAGGTAGGTTGTAGGATAAAACTTATAAGCGACGGAGATCTATCTGCAGGCATAGCAGCAGCTGTCAAAGGAACAGGTATTCACGCCTTAATGGGTATAGGTGGTGCTCCAGAAGGTGTTTTAACAGCCGCAGCTATGGTATGCTTAGGAGGGGAAATCCAAGCAAAATTGAAAGCACTCAACCAAAAACAGGAGAAAAGATTAGCTGAGATGGGTATAAACAACGATGAGAAAGTATTATTAACTAAAGACCTAGCTCCTGGGGAAGATATAACCTTTGTGGCAACCGGTGTTACCAAAGGAGATCTACTGAAGGGTGTAAGATTTTTCAGTGGCGGCATAAGGGTTCACTCTCTGTTTATGAGCTCTAGACGTAAGATAATAAGATTTATAGACACAATTTACAAAGAGAACGATTCAATTCCTATAAATTTCCAATAAATGGAGAAAAAACTCATGGTAAAACCCGATAAGTGGATTAAAGTTTGGGGTAAAAAAGGAGGTGTTCAACCTTTTAACGAATCACAAGTAAACCCTGCAAGCTACGATGTTAGAGTATCAAATCACTGGATATGCCCAACGCGCGAGCCTGAGGAGTTTTACGCAGATAAAATAAAATTGTATCCTGGCGAGGTAGTCTTGGCTTCTACTATAGAGTATGTACGCATTCCTAGAAATGTAGCGTGTGACCTTAAACTAAAATCAACCTTAGGCAGGCTATGGATCAACCATTCGCTCGCAGGTTGGTGTGATCCAGGATTTGAAGGTAACATAACTCTAGAGTTACAGAATTTAGGTCCCGAACCTTTTGTTCTAAAAGCAGGAACTAGAATAGCACAACTTATATTTCTTTCTCTAGAAGAAGAACCTGAAATAGCTTATGGAGAACCTGGATCTAATTCCCACTATCATCGGCAAAAAGGAACAACAAGAGCTTATAGAATAGGAGAGTAATGAGTATATCTGGAAATCTTCGTACTATGGAACTGGCTGAGTTGTTGCAGTGGTTATCCCAGAGTAAAAAAACAGGAACGTTGATTTTTGACAATGGGGAAGTAGAAAAAAGGATATTTTTTAAAGATGGGTTTATAATTTCATCTTCCTCTACCAACCCTAATGAACATTTGGGACACTTCCTAGTCAGTCATGGATTTATAACGGAAGAGGAACTATCCAAAGCAATAGGTATGCAAGAGGAAACTAAATCTCTGTTGGGTAAGATTCTCGTAAATATGGGTGCTATTACAGAAGAAGAACTTTACGAAATTTTACGAATGAAAACTGAAGAAAGCCTATACAACGTATTTGAATGGGAAGAGGGAGAGTTTAGATTTATAGATAACGAACTACCTCCTTACGCTATGATACCCATAAAACTAGATGTAACAGGCATAATCCTGGAAGGTATGCAAAGGCTAGATGAGATAAAGAGGTTACGTCAAGTAATACCCAACAACAAATGTATACCGGTATCTGTAACAGATCTCTTAGAAGATCCAGAATTAGACGAGGCAGAAAGATTTATACTATCGTATGTAGACGACAATAGAACTATAGAAGAGATTTGTCTAGAAACACACTCAAGCGAATACCACGTGTCAAGAATCATTTTTGCCAAATACAAAGAAGGAAAAATCAAGATAGTAAAACCTCGGTTTGCAACACAGAATGGTATAGATGAAGACTCGGTAGAGGTCTCAAGTAGAGTTCTCTTGAAAAACGCTTACAAACTTATAAAAAATAAACAATTAGACAAAGCATTGCGTTATTTAAAAGCTGCTAAAAGTATAGATCCTTACGACAAAGAGTTGCAGCAAGAAACTCGTCAAGCCGAGATGATTATAAAGAGAGAACTAGAAAAGATGGGAATAAAACCTCATTCTATCCCTAAATTAAAAATTGACCTAACTCAACTTACCTCTTTAAACGTTTCTCCGCAAGAAGGGTTCATATTATCGAGAATAAATGGTATCTACGACGTAGATTCTATTGCTAAAATAAGTCCCTTTTCCCCTCTAGAAGCGTACTATTATTTTTGGAAGTTAAAAAACCAAGGACTTATAGAAATTAAATAAGATGTACAAAAGTATTCTCATCACAGGAGGTGCAGGTTTTATAGGAAGCAATATAGCTACTGCTCTCGTAAATTCCGGATATAAAGTAACCATTGTAGATAACCTTTCCAGCGGATCTTTAGATAACGTACCTAAAGAAGCAAAATTTTATAAGTGTGACATCAACGATCCTTATATAGGTGATATAATTTTGGAAGAGCAGGTAGATACCGTTTCACACCACGCGGCTCAAGCTAACGTAAGAGTCTCTCTTGAAGATCCAAAGTACGATGCGCATGAGAACATAATAGGTACCCTTAATGTTATAAAAGCTTGTGAAAAAGTAGGTGTAAAAAGATTCCTTTTTGCTTCTAGCGGAGGAACAGTCTACGGCCAGCAGCGGTACTTCCCTGCAGATGAAGAACATCCGTGCTATCCGATCTCGCCTTATGGATGCGCAAAACTTAGTGTCGAACGATACCTTCTATGTTACAACTCTTTATCAACTCTAAACACCGTGATTCTACGTTACGCAAACATTTACGGTCCTCGACAAAATCCCAAAGGAGAAGCAGGAATAGTAGCTATAGCACTACTTGCATTTATAAACGGTAGTGAACTCAAAATATTCGGTGATGGTACCCAAACAAGAGACTACGTTTTCGTGGAAGACGTGGTTGCCATCCACAACACAATTATAGAAAAATGGGTAAGTGGTGTATATAACGTGGGTACAGGTAAAGAAACACCTTTATTAAAACTTCTAGAAGTGATCAAATCGATTCTAAAACCAGAGTCTGAAAAAGTAAATTTCTATCCTCCCCGCTTAGGTGAATTACAAAGAAGCTCTTTATCGTCTGAAAAACTATACAAAACCTTTGGAATAAAACCTCAAACAGATATAAAAGAAGGCCTAAAAAAAACCATCCCTTTCTATACAGAAAAATGGAATTACAAGAACTATTAAATACTTTATTCGAATCCATACCGCACCCTTTTTCTAAATTTCTTCAAGAAAACTACCCTTGGCAATTACTTTACTCTATAAACGATTTTCTAACTACTAACACGATAGATGTTCCAATACCGGATGGAGTCACTATAGTAGGAGACAGAATACAGATATCTCAAGGAGCCGTTATACAACCCGGTGCTACAATAGAAGGTCCTGTTTTTATAGGTAAAGGAGCTATTATAAAGAACGGTTCTTACATAAGAGGAGGTTGTTGGATAGGAAATAACGCTGTGGTAGGGATAAATTGTGAGATTAAGCATTCGATCATTTTCCCACGAGCAAAAATACCTCATCTAAGCTATGTAGGAGACTCTATAATAGGTAATGACGTAAACTTAGGCGCAGGTACAATACTAGCCAATCTTAGACACGACAATAAAAATGTTTATATAAATTTGAAAGGCAAACGTATAGATACGAAACTACGCAAGTTAGGGGCTATAGTAGGGGACAAAGTAAAAACCGGATGCAACTGTGTTCTAAGCCCTGGAGTTATAATAGGCAAAGGCACTCACATATACCCTTTAACACATCTGCCCCCTAAGTTTTACCCTCCAAACAAAATTTTAAAAAGTGTAGCGAGGATAACTATCTTAGAAAAAAGAGGTTAGCAAAATGGAAAGAGAGAAGATCGATATAGACGTAGTGTTTGTAGGTGGAGGTCCAGCAGGTATAGCTGGAGCGATCCATTTAGCTAAAATTATAAAAAGTAGGAATAACGGTCAGCTAAATGTATCAATAGCAGTATTAGAGAAAGCGCGAGAACCTGGTTCCCAACTTCTCTCGGGAGCAGTAATAGACCCTCGTGCATTGCAAGAGTTATTACCTGATAGGTGGCTAGAAGCCCCCTTTGAGGGCAAAGTAACAAAGGAAAAAGAGAAAATAGTTTACCTCACCAAACAATCCCATTTCGCATTGCCAATCATACCACCCCCACTACGCAACGAAGGCTATTACGTAGGATCGATAGTGAAAATTGTCAAGTGGTTATCAGAGATAGCTGAAGAAGAAGGAGTAGACATATTCTGTGAATTTCCAGCAAAAGAACCGATAATAAAAGATGGAGCGGTAATAGGTATAAGAACTTCTGACAGAGGAGTAGATAAAAAAGGAAGGAAGAAACCAAATTTTGAACCAGGTGTTGATATACTTACAAAAGTTGTAGTTATAACAGATGGAGCTAGAGGTAATATTACCAAAATAGTTGACGATAAGTTTGGTCTATCCTTATCTAGTAATCCCCAAGTTTACGCTATAGGTATAAAAGAGATATGGAGAACAAAAAACACGGTTCTACAACCGGGTGCTGTTATTCACACTATGGGGTATCCTTTAAACGACCTTATAGGAGGTGGTTTTATATACGGAATGAAAGACAATTTGATCAGTATAGGGCTGGTTGTTTCATTGGAGTATTCGAATCCAACAATAGACCCATACTTAGAATTCCAAAAATTTAAGCTTCACCCCTTTATAAAAAACATGTTACTGGACGGTGAGTTGATAGAGTATGGTGCAAAAACTATTCCGGAGGGAGGATGGTGGTCGATTCCCAGAGTTTACGGCGATGGATTTCTGATAGCTGGAGATGCCGGCGGTTTTCTAAACAACCAAAGATTAAAAGGGATCCATCTGGCGATGAAAACCGGTATGTTAGCTGCGGAAACTGTAGCTCTAGCATTAGAGAAAAACGATTTCAGAGGGGAAATTTTAGCTTCATATTATCGGAAAATAGCTGATAGTTGGGTAAAAGATGAACTATGGGAATCTAGGAATTTTCATCAAATGCTACATAGAGGAACGTTTCTTGCCGGTATGCATTCTATATTAGGAAAAATATTTAGAGGAAGAGCGTTTGGGTTATTCGACAGGTTACCCACTGAAGCAGGTCATAAACTGTTTAAAAAATTGGACGAGGTAGAAAAAGTTGAATACAACTTGGAATTTGACGGTAAATTAACTTATGACAGGCTCACCGGCGTGTTCAAAGCAGGAATTACTCACGACGAAGATCAACCTATACATTTGCTAGTTCAAGATCCATCTATATGCATAGAGCGGTGTAGCGTTGAGTTCGGTAATCCGTGTGAAAAATTTTGTCCAGCAGGGGTTTATGAGATAGTAGAAGATGATGGTCAAAAACGTTTACAGATAAATGCCAGTAACTGTGTTCACTGCAAAACTTGCGATATAATAGATCCGTACCAAATAATAGATTGGGTTCCACCTGAGGGTGGTAGCGGACCAAACTATGGTAAAATGTGATAGTGATGCGAGCATCAAGCGGGGCGTGGCGCAGCCTGGTAGCGCACCTGCCTTGGGAGCAGGGGGTCCCCAGTTCAAATCTGGGCGCCCCGATAGGACTGCCTGTAGCTCAGCTGGATAGAGCAGCGGCCTTCTAAGCCGCGGGTCGGGGGTTCGAGTCCCTCCAGGCAGGCCATAATGGTGGGCGTAGCTCAAGTGGTAGAGCACTGGACTGTGGCTCCAGCTGTTGAGGGTTCGAGTCCCTTCGCCCACCCCATTTTTTTGCGCCCGTAGCTCAGACGGATAGAGCGGCAGCCTCCGGAGCTGCAGGTCAGAGGTTCGAATCCTCTCGGGCGCAAAAAAGACCTTCTAAATCTCCTTTTTAACCTAAGAAAAGTGGTCAATATACAACTTTCTAAAGTTAAATACTTTTATATGGTCCCTATTGTAAAATTTATACGCCACTATAAGGTGGATAAAAAAGAGGAGGTAAAAAAATGGTACTGTTCTTAGGGAAAGTATTTAAAGCGGTAGCAAAAGGTGTTGGTTCAGTATTTAAAGCTATACCCAAAGCTGTCAGTAAGTTCGCTAGCAGTTTTGCTAAATTAGGTGGTCCCTTTTTAGGAACTGTAGCGTCACTGTTAGGAGGTCCTGCAGGACTGATAGCTAAGGGATTAGGAGGATTGAAAGGGCTTGGTGGAATACTTGGTAACGTCCTAGGAAAGTTATTCCCTTTTCCCAAAAACCTACCTTTCAACTTGCAGGATCTCGGTAAAATTCTAAAGGGTGTGTTTGACATAGTAAAAACATTTTCATCTGGTAAGTTTTTAGAAGGGCTTAAAAAAGTCTTTGACCTTGGGAGTTTCATATTGGGTAAACTCTTAGGAGGTCAAGCGCCTAAGCCGGCACCTGAGACTCCAAATCTACCTCCAGGTACAGGTATACGTCCCCCGGTTGTCCGCCCCCCTGTAGGAGGTGGTGAAGCTCCATCAACTCCTCCAACTGGTGGTGTAAGCGGTGGAGACAAGGCTCTGCTTGACGCTGCTTCCAAAGCATACGACAGTATGAACAGTATAGAAAAGGAAATTCAAAGCTTAGATCCCAACGATCCCAACTACCAGAAAAAACTTATGCAACTACAATTTAAGATGCAGAAGATAATGCAAATGATCCAAATGATAACCCAATTACTAAGAATGAAGCACGATATGTCTATGCAAATAATAAGAAATATAAGGTATTAACCACTAATAATCCACATATGTCTTTCAAAAGCGGGTGGTAACACGTATTACCACCCGCTTTTGAAATTTGATAAGTAAAAGGACAAAAAGAAGATTGTTTTCTCCTAGTGTAGATAATAAAATAATAGCGTAGAGTGGAGAAAATTAAGTGGGGGGTACGTAGAATGAAAATAAAAGTAGGAATAGGTGTCATAGCTCTGAGTGTTGCAATCTCCGTGGAAGCTCAAACTTTCTCGGTACTAAAAGTGGTACTTAAAAATGGAAAAATTTTTGAAACTCGGTATCAACCCCAGAAACAGAATTACTTTGGTAAAGAATATTTAGTGTTCTATACAGATATAGCAAACAAAGTAGCTATACCTTTAGAGGAAGTTGAAGAGGTATCTTCTGAAATAGAAGAAACGGGGTTCGGCAAGATAATAAATACTACCACTATAGATCTTGGTATCATTCCCACATTGGCAGACCTAGTACTTGAAGAAGCGCTAGGTCCAGAAGGTGAAACAACGGAAGGAGAAGGGACTGCAGCTAACTGGCTTAGCAAATATAACAGATTACGTAAATGGGCCAAAGAAAGAACACAAGGAGCACAGCCTACTGGAAGAGTCATCAACACTCAACAATTTGCAGAACCTAGCGCCGCAGGTGGAGGTTTCCCAGTTTCTTTTTCAGTAGGTCGAATACCTTAATTTTTCACAATAATGAGAAAAAAATTTATCCTCACCCTCGCAATAGCGGGGGTGTTTTTTTATGGATGTAAAAATGAATATAAAAAAGAGCAATTAGAAACAGAAGAAATAGTTGAGCAGGTTGATTATAAAGTTGACATTTCTAGCGATGTAAAAAGTAGAACACAACAACAAGAAATTGGAGGCATATTACCTTCCGATTTTCCCAACCTAGATATTCCACAAGGAGCTACCATTACAAATATAATTACTCAAGAGGGTGAAACAACAGTTGAATTCACATACCCACATAGTTGTGTAAAAGCAAAGAACATCATTTTAAGTGGGAATGAAATCAAAGATGGTAAAGAGCTAGAAATAAGCTTTGAGGAAAAAACAAAGAGTGTTTGCCAAATAACTGTAAAATATTAAATTTTTAGGTAATTAGAACATTTCCGGATCAATAATATGTTATGTAAAATTTTCTGTTACTACGCAAGATATCACCCTTTATCGATTAACAGTTTCTAGACAAAAATTTTCGACTCGCACCAGATTTTTGCTAAAGTTTTTTAAGTTCTATTCACTGACTTTATATGTTCCGGTAGTAGCTACACTAACTCTAGTTGCAGCTCTTCTTTGGTCAAGTTCCACTTTACGCCAATCTTTTTCCTTTCTAAGCAGTTCCAATTTTTTCTGTTCTTCTTTAATATCTATCTCTTCTGGTTTCAATGCTTCTTCGACTAATACTCTTACAGAGTCATCTGCAACATCGCAAAATCCTTCATCAATAGCCAAAAAATAGATAATTTTTCCTATTCTATAACGTAGTTCTCCTACTGTAAGAGCAGCTAGTAGCGGAACATGACCTGGCAGTATTCCGAAATACCCTTCTTTGCCGGGCAGAGTTACCTCATCGCACTCTGTATTGAGAACTTCTTTTGTAGGAGTTATTACTGTAAGTAGCAGTTTACCTTTCATTTTTCTAATTCCTTAGCTTTAGCAAACACCTCTTCTAAAGTACCTACGTAGAGAAACGCTTGTTCGGGAATATGATCCACTTCACCGTCAACTATTGCTTTGAAGCCTTCTACGGTATCTTTTATAGGAACATATTTCCCTTTAATACCTGTGAATTGTTCAGCCACGTGAAATGGTTGAGATAGGAAACGTTGTATCTTTCTAGCACGAGCTACTATTATTTTATCTTCTTCAGAAAGTTCATCTATTCCTAATATAGCAATGATATCTTGAAGATCTTTATAACGTTGCAAAGTAGCTTGCACTCTACGTGCCACTTGATAATGTTCCTTTCCTATAATTCTAGGATCCAATATTTTGGATGTGGAGTCCAAAGGATCTACAGCTGGGTATATACCCAACTCTGCAATTTGACGTGACAGCACTGTGGTAGCATCTAGATGAGCAAATGTAGTAGCTGGTGCTGGGTCTGTAAGATCGTCTGCCGGTACATAGACAGCCTGGACCGAAGTGATCGATCCTTTCTTAGTAGAGGTTATTCGTTCTTGCAAAGCTCCCATTTCTGTAGCTAAGTTAGGTTGATATCCGACAGCAGATGGCATTCTCCCAAGAAGAGCCGAAACTTCACTACCAGCCTGAGTAAACCTAAATATGTTATCGATAAAGAGTAACACATCTTGTCCTTCTACATCGCGAAAATATTCTGCTATTGTAAGGCCCGTAAGTCCAACTCTTAATCTAGCGCCAGGAGGTTCAGTCATCTGTCCATAGACAAGAGCTGCTTTACTTTTCTTAAGAGCTTCTTTATCCACCTTCGATAAGTCAAAATCGCCAGTTTTTTCGAAATGTTCATAAAACTCTTCGCCAAAATTTATAACTTTGGCTTCTACCATCTCTCGGAGTAAATCATTTCCTTCACGTGTTCTCTCCCCTACTCCTGTAAACACCGAAATACCGCCATGTTTAAGAGCTACGTTGTTTATAAGTTCCATAATAAGAACCGTTTTACCAACCCCAGCTCCTCCAAAAAGACCAGTTTTTCCTCCCTTAGTGTAAGGTTCAAGAAGATCTATAACTTTTATACCCGTTTCAAACATTTCTACCACGGTGGATTGTTCTTCAAAAGGAGGTGCTGAGCGATGTATAGGCCAACGTGTAACATCTTCTTTATCAACACTAACTTCTCCGAGATCGTCAACCGGTTCGCCAACTACATTAAAAATTCTTCCTAGAGTAACCTTTCCCACAGGAGTTGTTATAGGACGACCAGTATCTATAACCTCTTTTCCTCTCACCAATCCATCTGTGGGAGCCATCGATACACATCTAACTTTGTTTTCTCCTAGATGTTGGGCAACTTCTAAAACTATCTTCCTCCCCTCGTGTTCCACTTCTAAAGCATTTAAAATCTCAGGTAGATCTTGACCTTCTGGGAATTGAACGTCAACAACAGCTCCTATTATCCTTACTATTTTGCCTGCAGTAGACATATCAACTCCTCCTTATCTAGATGCTTCTTCCAACGCCCTTGCGCCAGATACAACTTCGAGAATTTCCTTAGTGATAGATGCTTGTCTCACTCGATTGTAAAGTAAGGTTAATTTATCTATCATCTCACCTGCGTTTTTAGTAGCAGCGTCCATAGCGACCATACGAGCTGCGTGTTCTGCAGCCTGAGAATCAAGAAGAATGCGGTATATTTGAAAAATAACGTATTTATACAAAACTTTACGCAACAAAGCAGAAGCTGAAGGTTCGTACTCGTATTCTAAGCTTGTTTTTGTTACAGATCCTATAGAAGTTGGATTTACTGGAAGCAACTCCTCTACAATAACTTCCTGCGCTATAAGAGATTTAAATCTGTTATAGACAACCGTAACACCCCTATAACGCTCCTTAGAGTAACTATCTATAAGGAACCAACCGATATCCTGGGCATCTTCGTAACGTACGTTTTTAAAAACAGAGTCGTAATACTTTACAATTTTAAAATCTTTGTTTTTGAAAAAATCGTATCCCTTTTTACCTACTAAGAAAAGATCAACAGAACGACTCTCAGATATAATCTTTTGAGACTTTCTTACAATGTTAGAGTTAAACGAACCGCATAAACCCTTATCTCCCGTAACGACTACCAAAAGTAGAGGCTTATCTTGAGAAACCTTATTAAGCAACGGGTGGTATATATCTCCACTTCTAGCAGCCAAGTTTGCTACTACTTTTTTTATCTCATCAGAATAGGGTCTAGACGCCAGAATTCTATCTTGACTGCGCCTTAATTTTGCAGCGGCTACCATTTTCATGGCTTTAGTTATCTGTTGTGTACCCTTTACAGACTTTATTCTACGTGCTATATCTTTCAAATTAGCCATACTTTAGCCTTCCAATTTAGCTTCTGGATTCTCATCTAGAAAACGTTTGAGAGCTTCTTCCATTGCAACAGTCAACTTTTGCTCTAGTTCCTTATCTATATCTTTCTTTTCTTTAAGTAAGGAAAGCACTTCTCGCGCTTCATCATTGAAGAAACTGTGTATAAACTTCTCAAATTTACGGACATATTCGACTTTTAATTGATCTAGAAAACCTCTTGTCCCTGCAAAAACTGAGAGTATTTCGAGTTCTACCGGCAAAGGTTCATACTGATCTTGTTTTAATATCTCAACCAACCTTTCACCTCTAGCAAGTTGCATCTGTGTAGCTTTATCCAGATCGCTACCAAACTGTGCAAAAGCTGCGAGTTCTCTATACTGTGCCAATTCTAAGCGCAATCTTCCTGCAACTTTTCTCATAGCTTTTATTTGAGCATTTCCACCAACACGAGAGACGGAAATACCCACGTTTATAGCGGGTCTTACTCCTGCATAGAAAAGATCGCTCTCTAGATATATCTGTCCGTCTGTTATAGATATAACGTTGGTAGGAATATAAGCAGACACGTCACCGGCTTGGGTTTCAATTATAGGCAGAGCAGTGAGAGAACCTCCACCCAATTTATTAGATAGTTTTGCAGCGCGTTCTAGCAATCTAGAGTGCAGATAAAAAACGTCTCCAGGATACGCTTCTCTGCCAGGAGGGCGTCTAAGCAGCAAAGACATTTCTCTATAGGCAACAGCGTGTTTAGAAAGGTCATCGTATATAACAAGAGCATGTTTACCTCTATGCATAAAATATTCACCCATAGCGCACCCAGCGTAAGGAGCAAGGTATTGTAGCGGAGCAGGTTCAGAAGCGGAAGCAGCTACCACTATTGTATAATCCATAGCCCCGTAATCTTCGAAAGTTTTCACAACCTGAGCGATAGTAGATTTCTTCTGCCCTATAGCAACATACACGCAAATAACGTCACTCTCCTTCTGATTTAAAATAGTATCGACCACAACAGCGGTTTTACCAGTTTGACGGTCACCTATTATAAGTTCCCGCTGTCCTCTTCCTATAGGTATCATAGCATCTATCGCCTTTATACCTGTCTGAAGAGGTTCCTTAACAGGTTGACGTTCAACTACACCAGGAGCCAAACGTTCTACCGGATAAAACTCTTTCGCTTCTATTACACCTTTACCGTCTATAGGAGCACCTAAAGAGTTAACCACCCTTCCGATAAGAGCTTCTCCTACAGGAACAGATAGAATTTTACCGGTACGCTTTACTTCATCACCCTCTTCAACCAGCGTTGTATCTCCCATCAAAACAGCACCTACTTCATCTTCATCTAGATTTAGAGCTAACCCGAAGACCCCGTTTGGAAACTCCAACATTTCACCCGCCATACAATTCTCAAGACCATGGATCCTAGCTATACCATCACCAACCGATATAACTGTACCCACTTCCTTAAGATCTACTTCGACTTTGTAGCCAGCAAGTTCCTGTTCCAATAACCCTATAATCTCTTCAGCATTTATTTTCATAACGTAACCTCCAAAACCCTTCTCATGGCTACTTTCATCTTTTCAAATTCATTCCTAAAGCTAGCATCGAAAAGGTAACTGCCTACCTTTATTACAAATCCTCCTATTATATTAGGATCGTACCTAAAGGATATATCACATCGACCCAACTTTTTTTCTAGCAAGGACGCTATCTCCTTTTCCAAATTGGAAAAGTCCTTTGAAGGCAAAACGACTTCTACCATCCGTATACCTAACATAGAATACCGTTTACTTCTCAGCTCTTTTATTAACTTATCCAGAGAAGAAAGAGCATGCATTCTAGCAAGTACTCGTAGAATTGAAATTGTATTTTTACTAAAACTTAACTTAGATGCAATTTTAGTAATCAAATCGAGTTTTTTCCGAATAGGTATATATGGAGAAACAAAAGCTAGAGCCACCTTTGGATAACGATAGATAGTTAGAAACGTTTCAAGCTCCCTCTCTATCCTTTCTAAAAGAGCTGAATCTTTTATCTTTGTCACTATAAAATCGACCAGTTTCATCGAATAACCTCTTCAAAGTCAATAGCACTCAATTTAGCCAATATCAGTTTTTCACCTTTCTCCTTTATCCTTTTCTCAATTTCATCTTTTGCAGTTCTCGTAGCCAACTCTGTAGCATATTCAGCCAATTCCACTTTCGCTTGTTTTAAACGTCTCTGGAATTCTTCTTCTATCTTGCGATGTATACGTGCTTCCTCCACTCTAGCACGTTTTAAGATTCTAGCACGCTCCCTTTCAGCTTCTCTCTTAGCCAATTCAATTATTCTCTCCTTTTCCCTTTCAAATTCCCTTACGCGCCTTTTTATCTTCTCATCAATGTTTTCTATCTCAAGACGCTTCTGCTCTATGCTAACGAACTTAACCTTAATACTCTCACGCAAATTAGTAAGGTATTCCACAACCGCAGGTCCCAAATAATATATAATGAAACCCCAAAAAATTATTAAATTAACAATCAACCAAACCCAGACAGGTAAACCAAGAAAACTACCTCCACCAGAAGCAGCGTAGAGTGGGGAAGAAAAGATAAAAATAAAAGGCAAATATTTTGCCATTTTCTAACCCTCTAGAACCTTTCTAGCAATAATATTAGCCAACTTGTCTATATTCGAAGCTATTCTTCTTTTCTCTTGATCTAGTTGCGATGCTAAAGAACGATTAAAATCTTCTTTTTTCTTCTCAACTTCAGCTAAAACCTTTGAAAGTAACCTGTTATACTCATCCTCAGCCTCACGCTGAGCATTAACTTTAAGTTCCTTTGCCCTTTTTTTTACCTCCAACATCTCTTTCTCTACGTCCTCAAGCTTTTTTTTAGCATAAGCCATAACTTCCGAATAACGGTTTTCGATATCCTCTATATACCCTTCTCTCTCATCTATGACTTTTAGAATAGGTAAAAAAAGATATCTCCTCAATATAAAATAACTAATAAAAAACAGAATCCATACTTTATAGAAATTGAGTATTATCTCCCCAATACTGTAACCTAACATCCTCCCTCTTCCCTGCTTTGCTATTGATATAACCTTCTGCCAAATACTATACCCAAATAAGCGCAGACGATCAATACCTTTAGATAAAATGCAACTATACCGAGAAAATCCAACTTACCGCCAAAAGATATGTTTAAAGAAAAAAATGCACCCTATAAGCTCACCTATAACAACACAGCTACCATAAGCCAATTTGCACGTTCTATTCAAACCACTATTAAAACTATATCTACTTCCACTAAATAAATGTAAGAAGCAAATAACAAAGTTACAACATTTAACTTAAAGAACCTCATCTTTCAAAATGTATTTCAAGCTCAATAAATATCACAATAAGTATAGTTTTACTCAACTAAGTTTTATTTAGATAAAACCAGGTAATAATTTTGACCGTTTATAGCCCAACAAGTAATAAAAAGATAAAGCTCTTTCTTGAAAAAATAAATGACTAAACAAAGTTATATTCGCCAAACAACAACTATAAAAGTAATTTTAAAATCAAATTTTTTCTAAATTTCAACATCTACATAAGGTTCAGTTGTTATTTTCAAATAATACTGTTACAAGCAGGTGCAGAAAAGTAGAGTAACAGGTAGTATTGAACCAACTATTTGATGTGGTAACTGGAACAAACGTGTAATATTAAAGTTATCTCTAAAGCAAAAATAGGCAAACACTCTCTATGTAACCGCCGCTACAGATAGCAAAACTCTCTCAATCTGTAAAAAGCATAAACAATAGACTCAAGATAATATTTACAGTTAAGGTCTCTCTAAAATATTAGCCAACTGAACAAAGGATATTATATTTTAAAAAGCAAATTTACTTTACAACATACAGAATACACAAACCTACTTTTGCAAAAAGGGGGGGGTTCTCTTTCGTGTTGAAGCAGAGGAAGCGTTATTTTTTTATGGTAATATTAAAGCTAATTAAGAGGAAGAAGAGAGGAAATTAATGGACAAGCCACAGTGGAGTTCCAAGATAGGGTTTATTCTTGCTGCTTCAGGCTCTGCTATAGGATTAGGTAACATCGTGTTTTTCAGCGCTAACGCGTATAAATTAGGAGCAGGAGCTTTTTATATACCCTATTTACTATCTCTCTTTTTTATAGGTATACCTCTTATGGTACTAGAAATGGGATTAGGTGGGGTAACCAAAAGGGCTTTTCCCCAGGCTATGTATAAAATAGCGGGACAGAAAGGTGAATTTATCGGCTGGTGGGCTCTTTTAAATGCTACTTTCATAACCATGTATTACATAACAATCTTATCGTGGGTTTTAGGTATGTGGTTTGGAGCTTTTGGTAAGCTGTGGGAGCCAACTGCTACCCTGCCTAAATTCGCGGTAAAGGAACTTGCTAACCCTGCAGGCTTTTTCTTCTCTATACTCTCTTCCTACAAAAGCGTACTACTAGTTCTAGCTATTTGGATACTTAACATAGTTATAGTGAGAAGAGGCATTGAAACTATAGAGAAAGCCGTTAGATGGTTTGTACCCCTTATGTGGATTTTCATGATCATACTCATTATACGAGGTATCACACTACCGTACGGTATAGAAGGTATATACCTTCTTTTTACGCCCAATTTTGAACTTATGAGTTCCTGGGAAGTGTGGCAAGGGGCAATTAGTCAGATTCTTTTCAGTTTATCTTTGGGTTTTGGCATAATGACAGCTTACGCTAGCTATTTACCTAAAGAGTCGGATCACGTCAACAACGCTGTTGCTACTTCTTTACTCAACTGTTCTTTTGAATACATAGCAGGACTTGCTATATTTTCCATTCTATTCGCTTTCTCTATAGTCCCAAAAGCTTCTACTTTAACCATGATGTTTTTTATAGTACCTCAGGGTATAGCACATTTACCAGCAGGAGTAATCACTTTTGGTATTTTATTTTTCACACTATTACTATTAGCCGGTCTTTCATCCTCCATCTCACTTATAGAGGCGTTGATATCAGCTATAATAGACAAGTTTAATACTCCCAGAAGGAAAGTGCTAATAGTATTCTCCACAATAGGAATAGTAGGAAGTATTCTATTTGCACTTCCCAAAGTGGTAGATTCACATCTAGCTGGCAATGGAACATTAGGTCTTACTCTACTGGACCTTACAGATCATTGGGCCTTCAGCTATGGATTACTAATAGTAGCTTTAGTAGAGGCTATAGTGATAGGATGGCTTTTTCCTGTAGAGCGTTTAACAGACAACATATCTTCATCATTTCCATTTCCTAAAAAACTCTTTGTTGTATTAGTAAAATATTTAATACCAGTTGTTCTAGGAGCAATTCTGTTCGCGTCTATAAAAGGTGAATTCCTAGGACTATATGGAACTCAAATGCAATTCGATTTAGAGTGGAGCAACTTATCTAAAATTTTACCTCCGACGGTTTTAATTTTTTGGCTTATAACGACTATTACAATATCCTTCATCTTAACCAAGAAAAAAGGAGCTCCCAGATGAGAACTCTATTTCTCCTATTCTTAATGCCGGTTTCTTTGATAGCTACTAAAATAGAGATAGAACCCTATCCTCCTATTAAAGGAACAAATGTGTACATTAAATTCGATACTCCTATAACGGAAGTGGATATAGTATACCGTCCAAACAGTAGAACTTCAAAAAATGAGAAAATTCAAGTTTCACCACCTGCTAGAAAAGTTAGTTGGGTTCCTAAGGACGCTGGATTAGCGATGGTAAAGGTTACAACGGAGTCTAATACAATAACGCGCAATATTTCTATAAGGTTTGCACATTTTCCTTTCTCGGGAATAATAGTTATGGTAGTAGCAGGCATTATACTTTTAGGAGGAGCTAGCTTTTCTATATATCTATTGACCAAAACACCTTTACCACCATCTACCTAGTTAATGAAAGAATATGAGCCTATATTTTTCACAAGAAAAAGCAAAGATTCAAAAGAGATAAGAGACGATCTATCTATAGTACAACATCTATTCAAAAACGCTGCGCAACCTTTTTTATCTACACCGTGGGGATGGTTGGGATGGTCTATAATATTGCCCTCTTCTTTACTGCTAACCCCTGTTGTTAATTTAAAGAGCGGATTAAGAGGAATTATTCTTCTATGGTCGTTTTCTGTCTTACTAGGTGGCATTATAGAAATCACCGCAATAAGAAATTCTAGATACAAAAATATATCAAATCTCTCAGGCTGGGCATATTCTATCCAGGGCAACCTTTCGCTAGTAGGGCTTGCTTTAACATCTTTACTGATTTTTTCTTCACCTCGTATTATTCCTTCGTTATGGCTACTTATAATAGGACATTCCTTCTATTCTTTAGGATCTTTAGCGGACAATATTCTAAAATACGTAGGTATTTACTACCAAGTTATGGGTATATTCACCATATTTACCCATCCATTATATATCTCTGCCTTTGCATTTTTCTCAGCAAACATCACGTTATTTTTATACTCCTTTTACAACAAGAGAAAAAACGGTAGTTAAAGCGTTCCTACACTATTCTATTCTCGTAGATGTCAGATAATCTGTGAGTAAAATATCTTTACTCAATAGAAGAAATATAATATTAAATATACCCAATGTCCCAAGGGACAGCAAAAATGTAAAAGCTCTTCCGATAGCTCTACCTAACGTCAAATCTCCTCCCACAGCCGTTATTTTTAGATTCAACAACATCATACCTACCGTAGCTCTCCAAAAAAAAAGGGTATAAGTTATATAAATGAAGGAAAAGATAAGAGCCAAAATAACCAGTATATAGAGTTCCATCGCTTCCACAAAGTAAGCTATCAATCCTCCTACTAAAGATGTATACAGAAGAATTACACTTATATCTATTACAAAAGCTGCTACTCTAAGAAGCAAAATGTTGATACAATTTTTCATTCAAAAGAATCCAGAAGTGACTTTTCTTCTAAACTCTTAACAAAAATCCAGTATAGAGGATCTTTCCTCTGACTTTTATAAGCCTGGCTAAAGTTTAGTAATCTTTTTATCTCTTTACTATCAGGATACAAATTAACTATCTCTTTTAAATATTCTCTTGCAAGATTTACATCACCTTGGTTTAATTTGTTTATCACCATATTGTAATACGACATAGCTAGCAACCATCTAACGTCGTGTCTAGCAGGATTAGCATCGTAGAACTCCCACAACGTTCTTATCACAGATTCATACTGTCCTTCTTCTATAGCTTTAACGATATCAAGCAACTTCATATATTCCTCTTGAGCTTTAAAAAAAAGGGTTTTATCGTTTCCTTCTAAAGGGGCTATTGAATTTGCTTCATTGAACAGTTTGTAAGCAAACAGATAATTCCTAGCTTCGTAAAATTGTCTTGCTTTTTCTATAAGTTCGGCCCTACGAGTATAATCCTCTTCTGAAGGTCCTTTCTTAACGATCTCCGCTTCCCACTTCTTTATAAGTGTTTGTGCTTTAAGATAACGGTTAGGATCGTCTTTACCTATACCCTTAAGAAGCTTTATAGCCTGTTCTATTTTCCCTTCATTGTACAAAGACTTAGCTAACTCTATAGTATCAGGTACTATAGGCTGTTCTTTTACCACTTCTGTCTCCTTTTCCGAACTTCTTATTTGGATAAAAACAAACGCAATAACAGCAATAACCATAACAACCCCAGTTGTTATCCATTTAAGAGGTAATTTCTTCAACTGAGCTGCTAAAGATACTTTAGGAGCCTTTTTAAACTCAAACTCTACCTTTGCTTGTTCTTTTACCTCTTCTTCTTCAACAGCAGCATCAACCTTTGCATCATATTTTCTCTCTATACGCTCTAGCAGATCTATAACAACAATGTGATCAGGATAATCTTTTAAAATTTTATGAAGCAACTCTTTAGCCTTTTCTTTTTCACCTTTATCTATAAGCTCTTCAGCTTCTGCAATTTTGGTATTTACCTCTTTCTCCATCTCATCCCTTAGCTTTTTAGCCTCCTCTATAAGCCTTATTGCCTCGGGATGATCTATTCTCTTAACCAATATTGAAGACCACGTATCTATAGCCTCTTGGAATTTTCTATTAACAAACGATTGCCAACCATTGTAAAGAATCTCTTTTATTTCATCGTCGCTTTCTCTAGCAAGATCTGGTGGCTTGACTCCTCCTACAACTTTAGTTATAGATCCCGGTGTACCACTCCCTACTTTTGTTACCTCAAAATACATAGTCTCAAGCTCTGATATATAAGGGTGTGTAGGATCTATAGAACGAGCTCTTTCTAAATAGGAAAAATATTCATCTTCTCTTCCCTCCAGCAGCGCTTTTTTGGCTTTATCTACGAAATCCTTGATAAAAGCTTCTGTCTCCAGAGTCTCTCTTGCCTCTTTTACTATACTCCTCAACTCTTCATCTCTATCTACGATACCCGAATATTTACTCGCTAAAGCTAGGAGTTCACTATATTTTTTATTTGTGTAAAGCTCCTTTATATCTTTCTTAAGAGAAGTTAGCACGCGCTGTTGTCGTTCAATTTCCGCTCTATCTTCCACACTCGGAGGAGTAGGAGGAGTAGATGCAACCGTATCGGTCATAGAATTTGAAGAAAAAGGAAGTTCAGAAGCTAAAGTATCAGAAGTATCTATTACAAATGCATCATCGTCCAACGATAAATCTAGACCATCGTCCATATCCAAGGGAGGGAGGGAGGAATCATCTTCTTCACCGATTTTCTCAAGAGCCTCTTGTGTTTCATTGCGTAGGTCTTTAACCGCTATAGGAGGCCCTAACTCAAGCCTAGATAGTAAAACAGATGCGGGTCTAAAAAGAGGATCAAGTTCTAAAATAAACTCACATCCAGCTCTAGCCTCATCCAATTTATTGCTCGAAGCTAACTTCAAAGCATGTAGAAAAGTCTCCAAAATTTTCTTCTTGGTATCCAAAGGTAGATTAGGGTTCCCGTCATAAACCATTTCTTTTCTCCTATCGCCCGATTTTTAAAAGAAATACTCCTTTAACACGTTACTTACCTCGAGAATTATAGTACTATTTTAATGTGTTGTATCTAAATAATATAGATAATTGCCTTCTAGCCATTCCTAATGTAACCACAGCCGAAGCAAAAACCGTATCTCTCTTACAAAAAACGATAGATATTGCGGGAGGCAAAACAATAGATATACATTCAGATATAGATCACTACAGGTCCGTATTTACAATAGTAGGTGACAAAATCTGTATAGAAGAAGCTCTATTTAACCTATACAAAGAATCTCTAAACCTGATAACAATAGATTCAGTACCAGGCGTACACCCTAGGATAGGAGTAGTAGATGTAACTCCGATAGTGTGTTTTAAAGATAATCAGGAGCAAGCCTGCAAAATAGCTGAATCTTTAGCAAAAAGAGTTGCCTACGAGCTAGAAATACCGGTTTTTTTCTATGAAAAAAATAGTCTTGAGGCCAGAAGTTTACCCAGTATACGCAAAGGTGTAAGGGAGAGAACACTTAAGCCCGATCTAGGACCGTTGGAACCGCATCCAACTTTTGGATACACAGTAATAGGGGTGCGAGAAATACTTATTGCTATTAATTATTACCTTAATACAGACGATTTGGAAGCGGCTAAAGAGATAGCACAACATATACGTGAAAGTAGCGGTGGTATAAAAGGTGTAAGGGCTCTAGGGTTTTTATTAGAAACCCAGAACAGGGCACAAGTAAGCGTTAATATATACGACACCAGCGCAACGGATATGGGAGAGTTATATTTAATTATCAATAAACTAGCCTCTTACAGAGGATACAGTGTCGAAAAAGTTGAAATTGTGGGTACTCCGCCAGCTTATCTAATCGAAAAAGCGCTTTCTTCTATATTCAAAAACGAGGTTAAATCACTAGAATTTGCTTACTTAAGACGCTTAAAAAGCTCAAAAGGATAGTTAGAGAAATCTCCCGACGATAAAAAAGCCATAACAGCAGGAGCAAACTTTTCAAAATTGCTTTCAACGAATTTTTTTAATTGAGCAACACTACTAAAAGAAATTGCTCGTATACCCAATTTACATAACCTTTGCGCTAGCGATTTTGTATCAAGCAGTTCTTGCCCTTTAAAACGAAATCTATAGTAGGGAGGAGCTAATATAACTGTATCAGCTAAACTAAAAGCTTTTAAATAATCGTCAAAGAAAATAGAACGGCTCGAGGAAACTGTACGTGGTTCAAAAGCAACTACTATGTTTCTTCCTTTAAAATTTTCTTTTAACGCTTTTATACTAGCAAGAACTTCTGTAGGATGATGGGCAAAATCACTAACCAGCAGATTACCTCTAATTTCACCTACAATCTCTAATCTCCTTTTGACTCCTCTAAAATCTCTTAGCACTTCTAAAGTTCTCTCTATAGGCACACCAAGATAATAAAGAGTCAAAGTAGTGGCCGCAGCGTTTCTTACATTGTGTTCACCAAATAGTCCCAACTTTACGGGATAACTCCTATTACCTTGTTTAAAGATGAACGCTCCGTTCTTTTTCCTGACTATAACTAAATCTGCATCGGATCTATATCCAAAACTCAATTTTGTTTTATTAACACTTTCAACTACATCTCTTACATTAGGATCATCGATCCAATACACAATACTACCCTCTTGCGGTACTAACTTGATTAAACTTTCAAATTCAGATTTTACGTTTTCCAAATTTGCAAATATATCTGAATGATCATATTCTATGTTATTTATCACTGCTATATAAGGATTGTAGTGTAAAAACTTAGCATGTCTATCGAAATAACTGGTATTGTATTCGTCTCCTTCTATTACAAACAGTTCTCCTTCTCCCAAAGAGAAACCATCGTCCCAGCTCGTATCGCTTCCTATCAAATAGCCAGGTTTATATCCTAAAGTTTGTAAAACAAAAGAAATCATTGCTGTTGTTGTAGTTTTACCATGAGTACCAGTGACAACTATACTCTTTCTTTCTCTTATAATAAATTTTCTAATAACTTCTGGCATAGAAACTATTTTCAAATTTTTCTCTTCTGCATAGACAGCTTCAGGATTACTCTTAGGTACCGCATTACCAACTACAACCAGATCAGGATGAGGAATCAAATTATTAGTATTAAATCCCTTTAACACTTTTATTCCTTCTTTTTCCAGTATTGTACTAGCTGGAGGATACACTCCTTTATCACTCCCCGTAACATAGTATCCTAGCCGTTTTATTAAAACTGCAACTTTTGACATAAAAGCTCCACCAATGGTAATAAAATAGAAACGGAGGTTAAATGATGAGGGTGATCTATTCATTATGTTTGGTACTCCTTATCCATTTTGCGTTATCTGCCCAAATAGGGCCAAAAGCTAGGGTAGAAGGTGAACTTGTTGCAGATAAAGGAGATATACCAAAGGGAGCTACAGTAGAGCATACGTTTATTATAAAGAACGAAGGAGACCGAGAACTAGTTATATACGACGTTAGACCTTCTTGTGGCTGTACAGTCACATCTTATACAAAAGTCATACCTCCTCAAGGGACAGGAGAGATTAAAGCTATAGTAGAGACAAAAGCATTTGAAGGACCCATATCTAAATCGATCACAGTACTTACAAATGATAAATCCAACCCCCAAATTACTCTAAAAATAAAGGCGAGAGTAGTACCAGTTGTAACTGTTCTACCAGGATGGGCTAGGTTTGCATCAGTTAAAGGAGAACCAGTAAATAGCTCAAAACAACTTTTATGGTCTGAGTCCTATCCGCCGTTTAAGGTGCTCTCTATAGAAAATGAAGCTCCAGATAAACTAAAGGCAACTTTTAGAAAAGCTAGGGACACAGAAAAAGATCCCACAGGGCCTGCAAATCAGTGGGTGGTAGAGATAAAACTACTGGAAAATGCACCAGAAGGTCCAATAGCTACTTATGTTCACGTAATAACCAACCATCCTGAGCAAAGTAAAGTAACTATTCCCGTATCTGGGATAATAAAACCTCTAATCTCTATAGTACCTTCCAAAGTAGATTTTGGAGAAACATCTAGATCTGAACATAGAATAGGATCTATATTTGTAATAAATAATTCTCAAAAACCGATAGAAGTAGTAGGAGCAAGCACCAATATAGAAGGAATAGATGTAGAGATCAAACCTCTTGAAGAGGGAAAAAAATACTCTTTGATATTTAAGCTAGATGGGCAAAAAGTCAAGAAAAGTTTAAACGGAGAACTAACAATTTTAACTACTTCTTCAAAGATAAAAGAGGTAAGGATTCCCATTACTGGTAAAATAATAGATTAGAAATTAGTGATATCAAATTGTAACAACTGGATGCAAGTAATCTACAAGCAAGAGAGAGACATAAAGCGGCCCCTTTAAATGTATTAAGATATAGTTAAGGATATAGCAAGAAGATGCTACTTATAATCTATAGTTTCTTTAATAGGCTGTAAAACTCTATTTTGAATTTCTACAAGTTCTCTTATACCCTTCTGCCCCATACGAATCATCTCGTTCAAGGTTTCAAGATCGAAAACTTTTTTTTCTGCAGTAACTTGTACTTCTACTATCTTTTGATCTGCTGTCCCTATAATATTTAAATCAACTTCAGCAATAGAATCTTCCACAAATTCTAGATCTAGGAGAATTTCTCCTTCCACTATACCTACAGAAACAGCTGCTACTTGATTTACAACAGGCCATTTTTTTAAATCTTTTTGTAAAAAAAGCTTAGCACAAGCTGCATAAAGTGCCACATAAGCTGCTGTTATAGCAGCTGTTCTAGTACCTCCGTCAGCTTGCAAAACATCACAATCCAAATATATAGTCCGTTCACCAAGAGATGAAAGATCAACAGCTGCGCGCAAACTCCTACCTATAAGCCTTTGTATTTCACTTGTCCTACCCGATGGTCTACCACGCAACACCTCTCTTACAGTTCTAGTAGGGGTCGCTCTTGGCAACATCGCATATTCAGCAGTTATCCACCCTTGAGAACAACCTTGAAGGAAAGGAGGAACCCTGTTTTCAACAGTAGCTGTAACTAAAACCCTAGTATTACCTATATCTATAAGAGCAGATCCTTCAGGAAATTTTAAAGGGTTAAGTTCGATTTTAACTTCTCGCATCTGATCAAACTTACGTTCGTAAGGTCTAATCATAGTTGCCCATCTCCTTGTCTAATAACATTTTCTTAGCCGCACTACTTAGTAAGTCGAAACGCGGTATAAAGTAATAACCTGTAAATATATGCCCTCCTATACTATAACTCTGCCTACCGTTAAAGGTAATAACCACCTTCTCAGCTACCGACAAGTTGTAAAGTATAGAATTTACTATAGAATAAACAGACATAACTCCTTCAAGCGGAAGTAACAAATTATTTTCTAGTATAACATCTACGTATACTATTCCATCTACAACATAGATCGACCCTACGTCATCAAACACAACGGGAGACAAACGCACATTCTTAGGTTTCCCAAAAAGTAACGAAACAATTTCCTTTGCTTCTTCTATAAAACTACCCTTGGTTATAGAAACAACTTCAACGCCCAGATATGTGTAATCATTCGAAGGGTAAAAAAGAAAAACCTCTTTTTTCTCTCGCACTTCGGGTACCGAATCGCTTTCACTTACTGATGATTCTAGGTTATCTACTTTATTTCTAAAATCTACTGTTCCTCTATTACCGCAGTGTAGAAACACAATAGATACAATTATACAACTAGCGCTTTTCAGCAGCCTCATATATACCATTGGAGATCAACTTAGCTATATAGTATAGATCGATAGCCTTATCACTAACTTTGTAGTATATATATAAATCTACACTAGCCGAAAGGTTACCAAAATTAAAAGGAGTTAGAAAACTATATATCTTAACAGGCAACCTATCTTCAAAGATTTTAGCAAAAATATTAGCCAATTTAGAGCTTTCTGAATAGGAATTTATATGGGCAACTTTCCACAAAGAAAAACCATTTAAACTTAAATTTTTCTCACTATACTTTTTCCCATATGGGAAAATTACCACTACTTTACCACGTTCAGTAACAGGTATAACGTGTACAGAAACACTTAAATCAGCCCTTTTATTATTAACAAAGGAAACTCTCTCCAGATCCTCTAGATAACTATCGTCCGATCTAGTTAAATACAGATTTATCTCATCTTTTACAAGTTCAGACAAATATGACGATACTATAAGATTAAGTTCTTTTTCCTGCAAACTATTTAATACGACGCCAGAATCGCCTCCACCGTGGGCAGGATCTACTACTACCACAGGTAGTGATAAATTGTCGTTCTTAAGAAGTACACTCTTATCTACATAACTTCCTTTTACAACTTCCACTACCACTTGAGGTGGTATCTTTTTGGTATAATAGTCCACCAAAAATTCATTATCAAACATAATAGAAACGGTTCTAGCGCCTTGTTTAATATCAAAAAAAGTAGATTTTGGTATACCAGTTATTTTAGACAAAGCGGTAGGCAACGATAAGGTAATAGTCTGGCCCTTTTTATCAACAGAGAATTCTGTACCTCCAGGAAGAAAAATTTCAAAAATAAAACTTTCACCTACACGGAAATACTCTATCTTAATATCTATCGGTTTTGGATAAGATACAATCAACATTCTCTTGGATTTATCATAATTAACATTGAAACCCCAGATAGTAATAATTTTCTTTAATAATACCCATGGGACTAACGGTCCACCGCTATCTATCTCAATTGGTACAGGAAGAGTCACTATCTCCTTTGCAACTACTGCTTTAAAAGTATCTTTTCCAAAGTAAGCCCTTTCTCCATTTTTTCCTTCAGCTATCCAATATTCACCTAGAGCTCCCTCTTTAACGGTCCCATCCAACAACTCGGCAAATGCCATTATAGGGAAGAGGTAAAAATCTGCAGTTTGTTTAACTTCAAATATATATCTATTGCCCAATACCTCAACCTGAAAAAATTCCGCATTCAAATATTTAACAGAAACTAATGCTTCAAAGAGAAAAAAATAGACTATCTTTCGCATAAAATACTATTATAAAGCTAAAGGTAGGAGGCGTATACATGTTTGTGAAAAGTGCAGGTATCGTAATATTTGTCCCTATTTCTCTTTTCGAAGATTGCGTATCTTTTTACCGTGACCTATTAGCCCTTAACGTAATAAATTCGAGCGAAGGAGACTTTGAGAAAAGTACCACTTTGGAGATAGGAGGTACACGTATAGAAATAGTAGCGCTGAAGAGTGACACACAACCTACAACAGAACCTACCAAAACAGCCCTAGAGTTTCTGGTAAAATCGGTAGAAGAGGTGTATCAAGATATAACTCAGAAAGATTACAACGTAAGATGTAAGTTTGCTAAGAAGAGAGACGGTAGTAAAGAATTGATTGTATTTGATCCTATAGGACAGAGGGTTATATTCAAAGAAAGTTAAAATGTATCAACAGATAGGAAAATACAAGGTTTTAAAGTTATTAGGAAAGGGAGGATTTGGAAGTGTTTATTTAGCTTTTGACCCTCTTTTAAAAAGAAAAGTCGCTATAAAAATCTGTTCTTCAACAAGTGAAAAATTTAAGCAAAGATTCTTGCGAGAAGCCAAAATAGCAGGCAAGTTAGATCATCCCAATATAACTATAATTCACGATTTTGGCTATCACGGAGATACACCGTACCTAGTACAGGAATACTTGGAAGGCGAAGACTTAGACAAACTTCTTAAAAAACATACATTTTCACTAGAGGAAACAGTAAATATTCTGTTGCAAGTAGCTCAAGCCTTAAAATACGCGCACGATCAAGGGATAATCCATAGAGATGTAAAACCAAGTAACATAAGAATTCTTCCTGATAAATCTGCAAAAATCATGGATTTTGGAATAGCGAGTTTGGTTGATGCAACTGTACGGCTAACCATGACAGGAATGATGTTAGGAACTGCAGGTTATTTAGCACCTGAGCAGATACGCTCCTCCAAGGTTGATCAACGTGCAGATATATTCTCATTCGGAGTTGTAACTTACGAAATGGTAACAAACCAAAAACCATTCACAGGCAACTCGATCCCTCAGCTACTGACTAGTATTCTTACCAAGGAACCTACTCCACCGCATAAGGTAAATCCAAATTGTCCTTACGAATTATCTAGCTTAATTATGAGAATGCTAGAGAAAAACCCTGAAAAAAGGCTTCAATCCTTTGAACCGATAATCCATCATCTAAAGGTTCTAAAGTCTACAAAAAAGAGTTTAAAACCCCCAGTGACCGCTAAACAAGAAACGTCTACCTCTTCCAATTACAAATCAAACGCACAAGTCATAAAAACTCTAGATACAAAAATACGTAACATATATACGCACATAAACAAAAAAATTATTTTAAGCTTCATAGCTATTACTATAGGGTTGGCACTTATTGTTCTGTATATTCTCCTTATAAATATGTAAAAAATTTTTCCTATCGATAGAAATTACAATAAATTAAAAATCCGTAATAAGCACAAACTGGGCTCATAAAAATTTTACTTTTAAAAATTTCATCCCTTATAACTATTGAGATAGTTGGTAAACATCTTTCTCCTTTACCAACTGTAAAAAATTGCAAATTATAATCTCTCCAAAATCGGAAGCTATAGATTCTGGATGAAACTGCAAACCGTAACAAAGCTTGCCGTTGCTTTTTATAGCCATTATTACCTTATCTTCAAGTGAGTAAGCTATTGGTAGTAGGTTATTATTACACTCTATCTTCACGCTCCAGCTGTGATACCTTGCAACTTTGAAAGGAACAGGTACTCCATGGAATATAGGATCATGATAGTGGAGAACTTCCGATACAGCTCCATGCCACGGAGTTCTCAACTGAACAAGTTCAGCACCTTCTGCAGCTGCGATAATTTCCATTCCTAGACATACACCCAATAAAGGAATAGTGTTCCTAGGAATAAAATTTATTAGATTTATATAATCGTAAGGTGTTCCTGGTCCTGGAGAGATAACAATCGCATTGTAGCAATTTAGAGTAGATCTATATACATCTGTATAAGTTGTAATATCTAAAGTAACGTATTTCTTTAAAATAGCTATAATATTCCAGCTGAAGGAATCGTAACAATCTATAAAGATCACCTTCATTAGTGCAACCTAAAAGTAGCGGCTTTAGAGTGGTACTCTAATTCTTCTGCCTCTGCCCAAGCCACAGCACTACTAGCCCAAAGTGTGGAGGTAGTCTCTTTCGTATCTACGACGTAGTAGCTTCGTAGAAAAGTGGTAACATCTACAGGTGAACGGGATTTACTATCACCACCTGTGGGTAAAACGTGCGGGATACCAGCCAAGTAATCTGCGAATATAGCTGGCGAACGTTCTCCTAGCATAATAAGAGAAGCCCGTAATTTACTCAAATCAAACAACTCTTCCATCCCTCCGATCAATTGAAGTTGTTGAGGTGCAAACAATCTTATAAGCTCAGCGATCTTTTCTCTGGGTGCAACTAGAGCACCTGCTAAAAACGTGAGAACATCCTCTATCTTTTCATTGTTATTTTCCTCCAAGATTTTCACCATCTCTTCCCTAACTGACAAAGCTAATCTGTAACTATCTGTAATAAGTACAACGGTTGAGTAGGGATCATGCTCTGCTTGTGCTAGCATATCGAAGGCCAACATCTTTACATCTGCAGAATCATCCGATACTATAAACATCTCAGAAGGACCTTCACACATATCTATATCTACATCTTTTGCAACTATTCGCTTAGCTATAGAAGTCCAAACACCACCAGGACCTACTATCTTGTCGACAGGACCGATAACATCTAAACCATACGCTAAAGTAGTTATAGCTCCAACTCCTCCAACAGCAAGTACTTTTTCTATTCCCAGTTTCCTAAGAACAAACCTCATAGCAGGAGAACTATTTAGAGAGTTGCGAGGTGTAGCTACAACTATTTCTTTAACCCCTGCAACTTGAGCAGGAATTATAGTCATAACTGCTGTAGAAACGTAAGACTTTACGGCACCAGGTACGTATATTCCAACTCTATCTAGAGGAACAATTTCACGCTTAGCAATCTCAAAATATAAATCTTTAAGCTTACTCATCAATTGATCTTGGCTGGTTTCTAGGCGATTTCTACTACGTTCAAAGGCAGACTCAAAATTTCTCGGTAGTAAACGAGTAGAAGGGTAATCAAGTTCTATCCACAAATCATCCTCGGTCGATATACGGACCTTTTCAAATTTTCTTAAATAACCCTTCAGCCCTTTAAACTTGTTTTTTCGTATAGTTTCTACAATCTTTTCAACCTTATTCCAATTATCCCTACTATATATAAGAGCTCGCCTATTTTCGATCTTTTTTATAAACTTTCTCCCTCTTTTAGATTCTGACCTGTACACAGGAAAGATTTTCTTAAACATTTTCACCAACCTACTATAGCTTTTATTTGCTCTACTTCCAGATCAAGACCGTAAAAAAATTTCATCTGCGACCTAGCTTGATAAACAAAGAACTCTCTACCGTCTACAACAACAATATTATATCTACGTGCTTCTTGAACAACACGAGTCTCACAACTTGGCAGATAGTTAAGATCTATAAAAATCGATCCTTCTCTCATCCTTTTAAAATCTATCAACTCATTTTTATCGAATCCTGCAGCAGTAGCGTTTACAACTAAATCGAAGGTATCGGGAGAAAAATCTTCAAGAGGGTAATAATTTAGTCCAAAGAATTTCGCTAGTTTACTAGCCTTATTAGCGGATCTATTGAAAATCAGAGGTTTGCAACCCAATCTTAGTAACCCTATTATAACTGCATAGGCAGCTCCTCCTGCTCCCAAAACGGCTGCTTTAATCCCTTTTAAATCTATACCTCTTCTAGTAAGAGGTTCCGTAACACCATCTACATCTGTATTTATTCCTATCCAACGAGATTCTTTTTTCAAAGAGTTATAAGCTGCTATTTCAAAATTTTCCGACTCTTCAATAACAGATGAAGCTGCAAATTTCCAAGGTGAAGTAATAGTTAATCTATTGATTTCAAAATTATTTTCTAAAAGCTCTTCATTCTCTATAACGTGTAACCAAAACTCCCCAAAATGATCTACAACAAAAGGAAGGTAAAAAGATGGGATCTCAAAAGTTTTAAATAAAGAGTTATACATTAAAGGAGAAATTGAACTCTCCACTTTTTTTCCAACTATACCTGCGAACTTTTGGGCTTTAAGTAACAGATCTAAAGGGAAAGTTTTATCAAGATCGTATACACTAAATTGCCCCCATTCGTTCTCACATAGGTAAGGTGAAACGTAGAGATAATTACTTCCAAAGATAATACTAGCGAATCTTGTCCAACTGCCAGTTTTATGTGCGGAAAAAGCTACAACGTTATCTTCATCTATAAGAAGCAAAAGTGGATCAACTACATTTATTCCTGTTGAAGGGAATAAAACAAATTTGTAAAACAAAGCTTTTGCCGAACGAAATCTCTCTAGATTTCTATGCATATCTTCTATATCTCCACCACCATGCCACGAGATTATCCTCTTCTCCGGAGGAATAGACGCTATAACTCTTGAAGTTAAATCACGTAACCCTTCTAAATCAACAAAATCAGCTTTTTTGGATGCTTCTATCAACTTCTCCGACCTGTCAAATAAAGATAAAGATGATTTTCCTCCCTCAACGACAGAACGCAAAGTATACAATATCTTTCCAGGAAAATTGGCACGTACAAATTCAAAATTAGGTTCAAAGAGATCTCCCCTCAACTCTACCCAATCCGCTTTACCCAGTAGTGATTTAAGTTGTTCCTCTGTAGGAGGTTTACTAAACGTAGCTATTATAGTAACCTTACACATATCTTTAATTTTAAGATAAACCTAAAGGTGGCCTATGAGTAAAATATATACAAAACAAGGAGATAAAGGAACAACGGTTTTAGCAAACGGTGAACGCGTTTCCAAGAATTCGGTACGCGTACAAGCGTACGGAGAAGTTGATGAAACAAATTCTATAATAGGAGTTGTTCTCTCAATGGATCCTTTATCTATTACTAGAAATATTCTCAAATCGGTCCAACACGATCTTTTTCTAATAGGAGCTCATCTAGCTACTCCAACACAAAGTAAAGTAACATCCTCCTTAGCAACTATAGATAAAACTAGAGTAGCACAATTAGAGGAAGCTATAGACTCATTAGAAGAAGAATTAAGTCCATTGAGAAATTTTATACTTCCAGGTGGTTCTAAAGTGTCAGCATTTCTGCATCTAGCACGTACTGTTTGTAGACGCGCAGAACGATCCGTAGTAGCCCTTAAAGAGATAGAAGAAATAGACGAAAACATAGTAGCTTATCTAAACAGACTATCTGATCTTCTATTTGTCTTAGCTAGATATGAAAACACCGCACATGGAGCGTTTGAAGAAATATGGAAACCTTAAAATAGTTGATAGAGAAACTAAACTCTGTTAAATTTTAAAGTGGTACGCGGCTGTAGCTCAGCAGGACAGAGCAGGGGCTTCCTAAGCCCAAGGTCGGGGGTTCGAATCCCTCCAGCCGCAAGAGAGCAATAGAGGTAAAAAGGTATGGTTAAAAAGATAACGCGCCACGATCTAAAAGAAGAAGCTAAGCTGGATACTGTAGGAAAACATATAATAGAGATAGGACAAGAAATCTATAAAAGAAGAACTACTATATTAGCAATAATAATAGGGATAGTAGCTGTAATAGTAGGATTTAACTTTTACTATTCCCTAAAGGAAAAAAAGTTAGAAGAAGCAGCTTTTCTTTATGGCAAAGGAGTAAGAATCTGGTTGGCTACTTTAAACCCCGAGAACCCCAATCCCGATCATCCAGTAAACCCAAGTTTTGCAACATCTGAAGAAAGGGAACAGAGAGCAAAAGAGATAATGGAAAAAATAATAAAAAATTATCCACGCACTATATACGCAGTCGCTGCTAAAATAGTGCTGGGTGATATAAATCAAGAGGAAGGAGAAGTGGAAAAAGTATTAAAACTATGGTCGGAGGCAGAGGAAAAACTTAGTGAAGATTCATCTATAGATGTAAGAGTAGATCTAAGTAAACTGTACTTAGAAGCGGTTGAAAAGAATAACTTTGATAAGGCATTAGAAGTAATAGACAAATACATCGATCAAAAAAGCTCGGAGATCCCTAAAGATATACTACTCTTTTACAAGGGTAAAATATTTAAAAAAGCAGGAAGAAATAAAGAAGCTAAAGATGTATTCAGTCAATTAATAGAAGAATTTCCAACTTCTTCTTACACACCACCAGCAAGAGAAGAACTTTTGGAAACAAAAAGCAGCTAAAGGTATATAAAAGTTACCATTACTAAAAGAAACAAACCTATCTATAAAATACTCTTAACTTAAAAAATTCTATTAAAGCTCTTTATCTCCTCTTATATTTATTTTTTTTATCACGTTTAGACAAACATCAAATAAAGGCGTTCTAAAAAAGTTGATCACCTTTTGTCTAAATCTCTAAAGATCTTAAAGCCTGGCACATTTCTACTTCTAGCACTACTCTTCAAGAAAAAGGTAAAATTTTAATAAAAGTCAAATAGTATGGACA
>JALWYX010000011.1 GCA_027078415.1 Thermoanaerobaculia bacterium | reverse complement strand
GACTCAAAGAACTGGTTGAGTAATGAAAAAAAACAAAAAATTCCCTCTGGAAGCTGTGCTTAAACAGAAAAAAAGCGAGCTTGACAAAAAGCTTGAAGAACTTCGACAAACAAAAAACAGTTTGAAAAAATTGGAGGAAAAGAAGAAAGAAATGGAAGAAAAAATAGTATTAACAAAACTAGAAATAGATAAAATAATCAACAACTTCGTTACAAAAACCACCAAGGTAGTATCACTTAACAAAGAAATAGAAAAAACAAAATTTTTGAAAGAAAGAATAAAAACGCTACAAAGGGACAAATCTGAGATAGAAGAAGAAATACAAATAGTGGAAGATGAGCTATATCAAATTAACATAGAGATCCAAACCCTTAGTGTAACTATAGATAAACTTGAAGAAAAAAAAGAGGAGTTCTATAAAGAAATAGAAAAAGAGATCGAAAGACAGGAAGAAAGAGAAAGAAGCGAGCTGGCAACTTTCAAATTTATAAGGAGGCAAAGATGGTAAAAATACCACCTTCAAAGAAGCAGATAGCCAAGCCAACAGGCAGCACACCAAAACCAACAAAAAATACGCATACTTCTAAAGAAAAATCAACTTTTGAAAATATTCTAACCGACAAAAGTGCAGGAGCTAACCAACAACAGGTTTTCTCCAAGCCTGATCTATCAACAAAAGAAAGAGTAAAATCTTCTAAAAGAGAAAAAACGCAACACACCCATATCAAAGAAACTACCCGTCCTTCTACTAACGAAGCCATCCTTTACAGATCTTCCAAAAAACAAATTGAGAAAGAGAAAAACAAGAAAAAGTTAGAAGGTGAAAATAAAAATATAGCAAGTCAACGAGCAACTAAGAGTCCGAAGAACGATAAAAGACAAAAAATGGATAAACAAAAAACACGCAAACTGGGTGATAACAGCGAAATTATTGCTACTAAAAAGGAGTACACTAAACCTTTTGAAAAGAAGGACTCAGACCTAGAGATATCTACCAATTCCACAAAGAAAACTACAGAAGAAAAAGAGGAAAAAGTTACAAACTTTGTAATTTCTGATGATCTGCGTATCTCCCCTAACTATATTCAAAATGTTGAGCTTAAAGAAAAAGTTGGAGAACTAAAAAGAAGCGATACCATAACTAAAGTAGTTAAAGAGATAGTTAACAAGATAGAAACGATAGAAGCTGCAAATTGGAAAAAGGTAAATATCGAGACTGACTTGGGAAAGTTAGGAACGGCTAAAGTAGAGCTAAGACAAGAAGAAGGAAAATTGAACGTATTATTCAATACGACAAGTGAGGTTGGTGCTTCCATAATAGATCAACGAAAAGGGGAGCTAGAAGTCGCTTTACGCAATAAAGGATACGAAGTAAACAAAATAGAAGTAAGTACGAGAAAAATCGAGTTTCAAGAGCAACAACAAAGTAGAGAGAGGCGAGCCCAACCTATCTGGATAGAAGACGAAGACAATTAATAGATGAAGAATCTTCCAGCTCCACCTGTTCAAAGTTTTATAAAACCTATATCTAGATACAGAAAAAAAAGTTATATAACTTTACCTTTACTTCCTCCGAGCAGTGTACAGATACAGAGTTACAGAGTAAATTCAACTCTTTTGGAGTTACTTTCGGCTGCCCTATTAAAGGTGTGGCCTACAAAAGAATCTGCCGATGTAACAGTAGAAATATTAGTAGTAAAGCCTGATGGGAAAACTCAAATTTTTGAGTTTACTCAGTTTCCTATAAAGATAGGTAGAGCTCCTTTTTGCAATTTACAACTAGCTGCTCCGACAGTATCAACTGTTCACTGCGAGATAAGAAGCAAAGGAACCAACCTATATCTAATAGATCTTAAAAGCTCAAACGGAACCAAACTCTGGGGCAATAGATTGCACCCTTACACTCCTCATCTTCTTCAAGGGAAAGAACAGATCGAAATATCACCTTTTAAGATTATCATAAAAAAAATAACTTTAGGCTCAAAAAAAGCTATTAGCAAATTTATTATAGAACAACATAATAAACTAAGCCCTAACCACTTAAAGACCTCCTATGCTGGAAGGCAAGTTTTAATATTCAGTACCCCAAAAGTCAATGTAATTGTGATATTGCCTGGTTTTTGGATAGATTGGGCTTATACTGCATTGGGTATAGTTCAACCTATATACGAAGAAAAAGCTAGAATAACCTATTTCGACAAGGTAGTTATGCATAATTTAGCTCTTAGAATAGCGGACACTCTAGAAAAAATGGGGGAAGATCCTATAGATGTCCAGGGACCTTTAGAAATATCTCAAGCAGATATAGCGGTTCAGTACGCCTATCTATTTCTACTTAAAACAGATAAGCTTACTTATCTTGTTCCTGTAGGATGGAATCTGAAGGAAGAGATAAAGCAACACTCCATATCGGAGCCTTTACTTAATACTCAGTTTATAGCTAAAGTAATTTGCGGTAAGCTTATTTTAAGTGTAAAAGATCTAGAAAGTATAGAGGAAAGCGATATACTTATCCCTGATATTGTAGGGATAGATGAAACGCATGAAGGAAGGGTATATATACAACTTGGCAGCAAAGTTTATAGAGGATTATTAAGAATTATTGGTAAGCATGGAGAACAGGGGGTAGAAGTGAAAGAAGACGATGGTAGCTACAGAGAAATGTACGTTGGCAAAGAAGTGGAGAAGATATCTGAAGAATTAGAAGTAGAAATTATTCTTGAAATTGAAAGGTTTAAAATAAGCTTAAAGGAGTTGTCTTCTTGGCAGAATGGAACGATAATACCGCTGAACTCCAAAATAACAGATCCTATAAAAATAGTTTTGATCCAACCTGGAGGAGATAAACTTCTAGGAAAGGGCAAATTGGTTAAAGTAGACGACAAAATAGGTATTGAGATAGTAGAGTGGTTTGTTAAGTGAGTGTTACCTTAGTTATAAAAACTATAGTCTCTTTAATAATAGTTTTAGCTCTAGCACTTATAGTTTTAAAACTAGCGAGTGGGTATATCCAGACACAGAAACGAACAAGAGAGATAGAAATTATAGATGTAGCCTTGCTAGGTAGAGGTCAGAAACTGGTTTTGGTCAAAGTTGAATCTAAGAAATTTTTGTTGTCAATCTCTTTAAATAATATATATCTAATCGATTCTTGGGAGATAGAATCATGAACGAAGGAGCAACCTTATTCTCCCAAGCAGGTCCTGTCTCTACTGCAATAATACTAGGCCTTTTAGCTTTAGTTCCGTTTGTGCTTATGATATCGACACCTTTCCTAAAATTTACTGTAGTGTTATCTATTTTAAGAAACGCATTGGGTACCCAGCAGATACCCCCAAATCCTATAATAATGGGCTTATCTGCAGTCTTGGCCGTTTATGTAATGACCCCAACAGCTAAAGAAACCTATGAAATTATAAAACCTCAGATGGAAAATACCTCATTTAGCAAGATTATAACTAATGAAGAAAATTGGAAACCTGTAAAAAGTTTTTTAAAAAAACATTCACATGCCAAAGAGATAAAATTCTTTCATGACTGGATAAGAAAATTAGCACCACAAGGGCAAATCCCAAACGTAACACATGAAAGTTTCCTAGTACTATTGCCTGCATTTGCTATAAGCGAGTTAACAGAAGCGTTTGCTATTGGATTTCTTATATTTCTCCCGTTTCTAATCATAGATATGGTTATATCCAACATCCTTCTAGCTATGGGTATGCATATGTTATCGCCTGTCGTTATTTCTATGCCATTTAAACTTTTACTCTTTATAATGATAGACGGTTGGAGCATACTAACTAAAGGTATACTTGAAGGCTACCTATAATGGAAGATATATCTATATTTCTCAACTATACTCAAAAAGCTATGATAATAGCTGTACTTGTATCTCTACCACCCGTACTGGGAGCTTTAGTTGTAGGTTTCTTTTTAGCTCTCTTCCAAGCTTTAACTCAGATTCAAGATCAAACAACTCAAATGGTAGCCAAGATAGTTATAGTTTTTGGGACTATAATACTTTTCGGATATTGGATGGGATCTACAGTATATGCGTTTTCCTTAGAAATATTTAACAATTTTTCTAAATGGGTTCATTAAATTTAGAGATAATATTTGATCCTTTGGCAAACGGTTTAGGAATAAAACATAACCTTAATGATACTATTTCTCTGTTTGGTTTAGCCATGGCACGCCTTATGCCGATAATATATTTGACGCCTTTCCTAGGAGGTAAACTAGTTATCGGACCTGTTAAAATAATCTTAGCTTCTTTGTTTTCTATCTGGGTTCTTCCTTACCTAAGTTCAAGTTTCCCAACACCTTTAGAAATCCCCCAAACTTTATACGCTCTTCTTTTTATCAAAGAACTTCTCTTAGGAATAGTATTAGGATTTTCAGGATCTCTTATATTTTGGGGAGCTGAAATAGGAGGAAGATTTATAGATAACGTACGAGGTACAACTACCGCTAACCTTTTACTTCCTCAATTTCCAACACAATCTACTTTACTCGGAGATCTTTACTTCCAGCTGTTTATAGTTCTCTTTATAGCTATAAACGGCCATCTAGTATTTCTGGATGTTGTGTGGAAGAGTTACCTCTTCCTATCTCCTTCTCAGTTTACTTTTGATGTATCCCAATTTCCCACCCTTATAAGTGCAACTTCATATTTACTAGCATTGGGTGCAAAATTGGCTGCCCCTGCACTGTTCGCATTAATATTACTAGACGTAATTTTAGGTGTAGCTAATAAACTTGCACCTCAACTTGAAGTATTTTTCCTAAGCATGACTCTTAAATCGTCATTAGGGATACTATTTGTAGGTTTATCTATATACTATTTGCATCAACTATTTGCAACAGAGGTAGAAAATTTCGCCAATATATTGAGAAACCTTATACTTAAATAAGGAAGGTGGAGTATGTCATCTGGAAACAAAACAGAGCCTCCAACTCCTAAAAGGCTTAGAGAAGCACGTAAAAAAGGTAATGTTCCTATAAGTAGAGACTTTAGTTCCACAATCAATTACGCGTTCGGTACAGGTATACTGGTTCTAGCTAGCAATTTTGCTATCGTAGAACCGTTTAAAAAGAGTTTTATTCAAGCAATAAACTACATACAAACCGAACAAATAAACGGAGCTGTCCTACTTACATCGCTAAATACATTACTAAAAGAAGTAGTATGGCTAACCGCTATACTTTTTCTCCCGCTAGCTATAATAGGTATAGGTTCTGTAGTTTTACACATAGGATTTCTATTTACTTTAGAGCCCATAAAACCTAAGTTTAACAAACTTAATCCCATAAACCAGATAAAGAACTGGTTTTCAATAAAAGGTCTATTTGAGCTTTTCAAAACTTTCTTTAAGCTCACTATAGTATTAGTATTAGGATGGGTCATAGTAGCTGGTAATCTAAGTGACATATTAAGAACTGTTCTTCTACCTAATAACGCAATAGGACCTTATTTTTTTAGTATTATGAAAAATTTTCTATTTTTTACCGTAGCCATATTTTTACTTTTAGGTGCATTAGATTTAGGTTTTCAAAGATGGAAATGGAAAAAAGATCTAATGATGACAAAGGATGAAGTTAAAAGAGAGTACAAAGAAGAAGAAGGAGATCCTGAGATAAAGGCAAGAAGGCGGGAAATTCACATGGAATTGATAAACCAACAGGGTATGGTTTCTGCGGTAAAAACGGCAGATGCAGTCGTTGTAAATCCTACAACTTTAGCTGTAGTTCTCTATTACAAGAAAGGTGAGACACCTGCTCCTAAAGTAACTGCAAAAGGTAGAGATGTCTCTGCGCTTAAAATACGCAGGCTTGCGCGTAAATATAACGTTCCAGTTATAAGAAACAAAAAACTTGCGAGGGCTTTGTTCAAAGTAGATATAGATTCCTACATACCAACAGAACTGTACGATGCAGTAGCTGAAGTACTACTTTTTGCATGGAAACTAAAAAGAGAAGGTGAAGGAGCATAATGGCTTTAGCAAACATTAAAGAAAAATTGTTAAGTGGAGACTTACGAGACGTTTTATCACGATATTCTGACATTCTGTTAGCTGTTCTTGTTATAGCGATAGTAGGTATAATGATAATCCCATTGCCTCCATTCTTGCTCGATATCTTCTTGGCTACAAATATAACCCTTGCAGTAACGTTGCTCATGGCCTCTCTTTATATTCCTAACGCTTTGGCATTAGCTTCTTTCCCTACTATTCTTCTGATAGCAACGCTTTTTCGATTAGCCTTAAACGTTTCCTCAACACGTCTGATTCTTATATATGCCTATGCGGGTGAAGTAATAGAATCTTTCGGAAGTTTTGTAGTAAAAGGCAATTATGTAGTAGGATTTGTTGTATTTGTAATAATAACAATTATCCAGTTTTTGGTAATAGCTAAAGGTGCGGAAAGAGTTTCAGAGGTAGCAGCACGTTTTACTTTAGATGCTCTACCGGGAAAACAGATGAGTATAGATGCCGATTTACGAGCCGGTATGATAACCCCTGATGAAGCTAAACTCAAACGAGACGAACTACAACGCGAATCGCAATTCTACGGGAACATGGACGGCGCCATGAAATTTGTAAAAGGTGACGCCATAGCAGGAATAATAATCTCTCTTATTAATATTGTAGCAGGTTTAGTTATAGGCGTCGCGATGAAAGGCATGACATTTGCCGAAGCTGCTAAAAAATACACTCTGTTAACAGTGGGTGACGGCTTAGTATCGCAAATTCCGTCACTTATCATAGCAACAGCAGCAGGTATTATCACTACCCGGGTAGCTTCTCAGGAGGGAGGATCCTTAGGGCAAGATATAGGAGTACAACTTTTGTCACAACCAAAAGCTATGCAAATAGCAGCCGGGATGCTGGCAGGGTTAGCGTTAATACCAGGGTTACCATTTATACCGTTTATCACTTTAGCACTTATAACTGGAACTGTAGCGTGGAGTTTAAACAAAACTAGAGAAGAGAAAGAGAAAGAAGAGATAAACGAAAAAATTATGGAACCAGCTACTCCACCGCCTCCTCCTAAAATATCTAAGCCCGCACTACAACAAGAAGAAGAAGGCTTAAAATTACCGTTAGCTGTACCTGTTATTATAGAGACTCACAATTCGATCACATCTCTAGTAGACATCTCCAAGCATGGAGCACGTTTTGTTCAAGAGCTTATACCCAATATGCGTGAATGGATGTTCCAAGAGTTAGGAGTAATGTTTCCAGGAGTTAAAATAAGGGGATATTCACCATTTTTAGATGATAATGGCTACGCTATATATATAAATGAAGTGCCTATAGCAACGGGTACTATCCATCCAGACAAATTTTTCATAGGTGACAATCTAGAACACGCCATCATGTTGGGAATCAAAGGTCAAGTGGCACCTCATCCAGACGGTCTTAGAAAAGGCATGTGGGTCTCACCTGCGGACGCGGCAAAGATGCCACAAACACCAGGAACAATTATAAGACCTGAGGAATATATGGCTATTCACTTAGCCCACGTCCTTAAAAATAACGTCTCGGAACTGTTAGGAGTCCAAGATGTACAAAATATACTTGATCTTATGGAAAAACAAGGTTTCGAGACACTTGTAGAATCTGTTGTACCTAAGCTAGTATCTGTGGTACGACTAACGGATATACTTAGAAGATTACTAAGAGAGGAAATAAGTATAAGAAATATCCGCCTAATATTAGAAGCCCTTGCCGAATGGGCACCGTACGAAAACGACCCTATATACTTAACGGAATATGTAAGAATGAACTTAAAACATTACATAGGTTATAAATTTAGTGGAGGCAACCCTATCCTAAACGCTTACATTCTAGATCCGAGGATCGAAGACATTATTGAAGAAGGGATAAACCCTAAACCTTCGGGAAGTACCCTCTCTCTTGCTCCAGATTCGGCACGTAAAATAATAGAAGCGTTCGAAGAAGTATTGCCAAAAGAGTTCAAGCCTAGAACAAAAGACGACCCAAAACCCGTTGTGATAACAAGAATGGAAGTTCGTTATTTTGTTAAAAAAATGCTTGAATTTAATTATCCCTTCGTTGCCGTTCTATCTTACCAAGAACTACCCTCCGATCTACAAATACAACCCATAGCGCGTATAACCCTAAGAGAAGATATATAAATTCAAAGACCATTGCTGCAAAAATCTTTCGACAAATCTCAGTTTAATATTTAGTAAAATATTAAATTGTAGGAGGAAAAGTGGGATTTCAAGTAATTGTAACGTAACCAAACGGTAAAACGTCTATATACCCTATTACAAAAAAATACGCAATTTTAGGAAGGGCCAGAAGTTCCGATATATCGTTAGAATATCCATTCGTTTCAACTAAACATCTAAAAATATACTTCCA
>JALWYX010000010.1 GCA_027078415.1 Thermoanaerobaculia bacterium | reverse complement strand
CTACAGAAAGGAAGAGGGATAGAAAGATCTCTCTACTTTATGATTATAATTACTCTTATAAATTTCTTTTTTACCTTTGTATATAACATTGTTTTTTCCGGTATACGTTCTATGATTTTTGGAGGCTTTAGCGGAGTAGGAGATGGCAGCGATGCTTTGCTTGCTCTACCTATAATTGGTGGAGGAGGCTTTTGTGGAGCTATCATGGCCGCTATTTTTGCCTTTATAGGAGCTGTTATATACGCCGGAATTATATTTTTTATAGGGACAGTTATGGGAACAGAGAGCGACCTTTTTAACTTTTTCAACGTTATAAAGACCGTTTTCTATATCCATGTAGGACAGCTTGCAGCAATAATACCTATAGTAGGTGGACTAATATCTTTTGTCTGGATTACCGTTCTAATAGTTATAGGACTTACAACTATATATAACTTTTCTACGGGCCAAGCTCTTGTAATAGCTCTGCTCCCTCTTATATTTGTGTGTTGTTGCCTAGGAATAATGGGGGTCTCTATCGCTAGTCTTGCTGGGTTGGGTTCAATGTTTAAAGGTATGGAGGGATTTACCCATTAATATATACAAATGACCTCATTGCACTAAATTTGCTTTTAAGAATTAAAGAGTGCAAAGGATGCGACAGTGTACTACACTTACTTTATGAATATCTATACTTCTAGTGGTTTATACCTAACCAACTAATAGTGTAAAAAGTTAGAGAGGTACTCTGATATCCTCCTAGCTTCAACTTTTGAAAATTAGTTGTTGAGATGTAGATTTCATTTTCTAGCTGATTCCAAGACTTTCTTTTACCATCTTAGCTGTTATTACTAACTTGTAGCCATCTGGGGTTTTTTTTAGCTCTTTGGAGGAGAAGGGATCAAATTCGAATCTTTTTATAACCTTTGTAAAGATAGGCCGTAGAGCTCTTGCCCCCGTTCTATTTTCTTTACTTGCTTCTTCCGCTATAAATGAAGCAGCCTTATCCTCGAGTTCCAACTCTATCTGTAATGCCTTAAAAAATTCTTTTGATTTTACATAAGGAGAATTGAAAGATTTCAGAAGAATTTCCTTTAACACCGAGGGAGATAAGTCGTTTAACAAAACTATCTCTTCAAAACGCGCTATAAATTGGGGAACCATTCCGTACGCAAAAAGATCTTCTTGTTTTAGATGGTCTGCTAAAACAAATTTTGTTTCTATCCTGATCTTACCATCTGCTGTTCTTACAGCTTCGGAACGTAACTTCTGTCCTCCTGGTTTCGATACTTTTTCAAGTACCTGGTCGTAAAGACCTTCAAACGCCCCTCCACATATAAACATCATCTTGGCAGTGTCTATTTCCATTATCACCTTTTTTTCTACCCCATCTAACCAGGCGTGCGTCTGGTAGGTAATTTTTTCACCTTCCATTAAAGTTAAAAGACCTTGCTGCAATACTACTCCTATAGGATTTGGCTTGCCAGCTATGTAAGTAGACATTTTGTCTATTTCGTCTATACACACCGTAGCTCTTTCCATAAGAATCTTTAACTCTTTGGCGTTTGGACGAGAACCTAAAATAGCCCGTGCCCTCTGTTCTAAGGCTGTTAACAAACGTTCCGGTTTAAATTCCATCCTTTCTGGATCTACCAGGAGATTGGCATTTAAGATCACCATAGATCTAAAAGGTCTATATTCAGATATATCATGATACACTCGCTGAATGTTGTTCATTATCGTTGTTTTTCCCGTTCCAGAGTTTCCTATAAGTAAAATATTACCTGGGCTCTTACCAGTTGTGTGCTTAAATATCGCTACCGCTATATGTTTAAGCGCCTCATCCTGTCCTAAAACACCTCTCCTTAGTTCCTTAAATATAAGAGGTGGTCTTATACTAAATACACCTTTCTTAGCAACAGTCATATTTGTAGACCTCCTAACCTTAATTCTACGAAGGCTCAAATATATTGTTGAATAAGAACTGTGATAATTATATATTACAGGGAACTTTTGTTTTAACAAAAAATTAAATTGTTTTGATAAACGTTGCAACCGGTATTAAGCAGTAAAAGGTGTTAGACAGTTATGGATATTTAATTTTTACTATTTTTACTGCTGATAACCTTTGTTAAACAAAGACATTTATCAATCTGCACAAAGTTTAATCTAGAGATATATAGGATAGAAAGGGATTCCTAAACCAGCTGTAACGCTAAGAGTAATTGTTTCCTGTAAATTTGAGATAACTTGGGTAGAAAAGAGTGTGTAGAGTTTAGCTACAAAATTCCCTGGAAGCCTCAATTTTTTATTTACTGGAAAAATTTGTTATACGTTGAGAGTCCTTTTTAGATTGGGATAATAAATGGTTTTAATTAAACAGTTATCTTGACCCTGTAAGTCTTAGATCGCTCTTCTTAATCTTCTTAAGTTTATCTTAACGTATAAAAGAGATATTGCCTTTTTGTAATCTTAAAATTACTTTTCTGTTTTTATACTTTTTAAAATTTTGAATAGAATTTCTCTATTGGATAATACTATTTAAGCAGA
>JALWYX010000009.1 GCA_027078415.1 Thermoanaerobaculia bacterium | reverse complement strand
AGTAGATATAATTAAAATAAGAAAACTTTAAAAGGTATGGAAACTGTAGCTAACGGCAGAAAAGTCTTCCTTATACCAAAGTTAAAAGAAACCAAAAGGATAGATCTCTTATACCTAACTTAAAAATGTACAATAGATTTACAATCAAACAAAAAAATGCAAATAAAAAGAACGTTTAATGAAGATCGATAGGAGTAAAATAACTCTCCTTATAGCAACACTGTTTTTTTTGTTAAGTTGTTCAAAATTTACCGAAAAAAGCGGATGCTCTCCTAAAATAGACAAAAACGGTAAAACCACAGTAACAATCGGAATCTTCCAACCCATAATCACACTCGTACCACGCTCGGTATTCCATTCAACAACCGCAAATTTTCTACATAATATCTTCGAACAACTAATCGTGATTGGGGATGATTTAGAGCCAAAACCGTTATTAGCGAAAAGATGGGAGTTTATTGATGCTCTAACTCTTGATATATATCTACGTGAAGGAGTTAAATTCCATAACAATAAAACAATGGATGCACACGACGTTATTACTTCTCTTCAAGATTCTATAAAAAATTTTACACGCTATAGAATAACCTATTTTTCAGAAGTAATAGGGAAAATTGAGTACATAGACAAACTACAAATTAGATTACATCTTACAAGGTCATCACCCATCATTCTATACTACTTACCATCCATAGTTGTAACACCTGCGGATATAGATTTAACTTCTGAGCCTATAGGCACAGGGCCTTATTTTTTTGTAAAACAACAAGACAACGTTATAGAACTAAAAAAATTCCCTAACTACCACTCCAAAAACGAGGGCCCTGACACAATAAAATTTGTATACTTCAAAAACAAATTCAACGCTATAAAAGAATACAACTCATGCAAAGTAGATATGTTGGCAGATGTGCCTATTGAGATTTTTCAAACACTAAAAATAGGTAGTAAAGGTAAAATAGAAAAATCTATAAGTGTCGTTACATACCTATCACTTTCTCCGTTGGTAGAGCAGTTTAGAAATATAAAGGTACGAGAGGCTATAGATTTAGCTTTAGATAGAGAGAAATTGGTAAAGGAGCTTTTAAAAGGTGAAGGTAAACCTGCAAATCAAATGTTTCCTCCTACAGTAATAGGTTACGATCCAACTATACCTCCGAAAAAATTTGATCCTACATTAGCTAGGAAAATATTAAAGGAAGAGTTACCGTCAGATTTCTCGGTCGATCTCTATTTCTCTCCAGACAAAAACGCTACTCCTATTATAGAAATGTTTGAGAATGTGGGTTTAAAAGTAGAACCAAAACCCACAGAATGGCCAAAACTCTTCCAGCTAAAAACAAGACCCCCCCTCTACTTCGGCGGCTTTAAATACTCCTATGATACACCGATGGTATTTTTTGATAGTTATTTATCAAACGAGGAAAACGATTCTTTTCCTAAATCTTATTTTGAAAACGTAAAAATATCTGCTCTTCTAACAAAACTTACTTTAACTCATAATATAAGTGAAATAAAAACTGTTATTCGAACTATAGGGCAGCTTCTCACTGAGGAAAAATATATAATACCTCTCTTTTACACTTACGATTTATATTTTATACAAAAGTACTTAGAGCAGGGTTTCCATCCTAATATTGATACGTTAGGCAAACATATAAAAATAATCAAAGACAGAAGATGATACAAAGCACCTAAAATGCCAAAGTATCTGAAATGAGGGAGCATCCTTTCAACATCTCCCCTGGAGCTCGTCCTACCAATTTAAATCCATTCTTTGCAGCAATTCCTATATCGCCTGTCAATATCCACGAGAAACTACCCAAATTAGCACAATCAAACACAGCTATAAATCCCTCTACACCGAAATTTACAGGGTTCAAGGATAAAGGATCCAATATAAACACCCTAACCCATTCAGGGGCGAAAAAAAGGTCATCACTTCTTCCCATTATAGTGTAACACTGAGAAAAAAGTTCTGCCATTCCATATTCTCTAACAACAAACCTTCTATCTATCCCAAGGTATTCCTCTACATCCAACAAGAATTGTTCTCTTTCAACGAACCTCCTCAATCCCTTAGAGCCACCAGTGTCAAACAATGTGGATCCTTCTAAGAGTCTGAATTTTATTTTTCGTTTTTTTAAAAACTCTAGCAATTGCCAAGTAGCTATAGTTGTTCCCAATATAATAACCCTTCTTTTTTCTCTTTGGCGAGTAGACAACCAACTAACAATTTGCTTCTTAAGTAAACCCTTTGTACTAAAACCTTGTAAAGAATCGTTTGAAGCAAAATGCGTCATAATCAAATTATTCATGTAAGCCAAGCTTGAGTTAGGAAAATCTTTATAATCTGGAAGCAAGGAAAGTAATGGTAGCTTATCTTTTACCTGTAAAAAAACAGGAAAACTATTGAGAACCGATGTGTCATAAAGTTCTGGAAAAACGTTAAAATGTACCGATCGTTCCCCGCTTGTACCACTAGATAAAAATGTTACATTCCTATTTGTTTCAATATCTAGCCTAATTTTACTTATGGCTTTTGCTGGCAATGGCGGGAGTTCCAAGAAAGAATCAATTTTATCTAATTTGGCTTTTTGATTAACATAAAATCTTTTTAATTGAGTAGAATGAGCAATTTGCGCTTGAATGATATGTAAAGCAAGTTGATTGAAATCATATTTATCTTTTCCTTCTATAAAACTAAGCACCTTATCCTTGATGGACAAAATACTTTCCATAATTAAAAATTTTATTTTAATTATCCAAAAAATATATACTCTTACACATAGGCAAGGAGGAGCACATATGCATAGAATCTCATTAGAGGTGAAAGTTGCTTTAATTATCTTCGCTGTTTGTTCTGTAGCTTTCTTTCTCATAGCCAATTACCTGAAACCAAGGGAAAAGACTGAAACTGAAACGGTCAATACAGAAAAAGGTATAACTGCCTTCCATGCTTTAGATATAGCTAACCACCAGAAAATAGTTCTTGCCGAAAGCAATATCTCTCTGGACGTGAAATTCCTCTCTTTAATAAATGAGGCCATGGAAAATGAAGAATACTTTTCACTAATAGATTTACTCAAATTAAAACAAGAAGAGATAGCTCTGGATAATCTACTTCTCTTTGACCACAATAAAAATTTGGTAGCTTCTGCTAAAAAACTTCTAGAAGAGGAAAAAAAAGCGTTCTCTTTATCTATAATAGTGGAAAAAGCACTTAGGAAAAATATTCTACATGGTCTTTGGTTGTTTGACGAAAACATTTCTTACTTTTTTATTACACCATTACTAGTGGATGAAATTGTAAGAGGTGCAATTTTAGGAATTTCAAAGTTAGATTACGTGGATATTTTACAAATAGATAGAATAAGTGATTCCAGAATAGCATTGATTGCAGCTACAGAGCCTGCGACTGTAATAGCTACAACATTCCCTGTAAAAGACAAAAATATAGTAAGCGAGTATCTCGATCGTATAACTACCAATCCCGAGCCGTTACAGCTAAGCAACAATACTTATCTAATTAGAAAAAAAGAGATTAAAGGAATAGATGACAAACTAATAGGTTGGCTAGTAGCAGGAGTACCTTACCAAATAGAGAAACAAGGTAACTTTACCTATCTATTATTAGTAGTATCTTTACTTACAGCTGTATTTGTATCAATTGTCTCTTACGTCATGTTGAGAATAAAACTTAGCCCGCTTAGAGTAATAGAGAACAACTTAAACAAAATAATTTCTGGTAGATACGACATAGATTTTAAAACTCCTTCAAGGGGTGAATTTTACAAACTTCACGATGCAGTAGTTAAGATAGCGCAAGCAGTATCCCAGTTTGAAAGCTTATCAAAGTTTGCTTTACCGTACCGTTACTATTCGGTCCCTACTCCTTCTCTGGCTGAAGATACGAAAGGAACTTTTATGATAGTAGAGTTCAAAAAATTTATCACTTCTCCACCAGGTATAGATCCCGAAGATACTGTTCGTAGATTAGAAAAAGCTAAATTAGAGGTTATAAAAGTAATAGGTAATTTTCAAGGACAAATAATTGGTGATTTCCATTACAAGTTAGCAGCATTTTTCATAAATCATGAATCTGATAGTAACGCTTTGTATGCAGGAGTAACAATTCTTAACCTACATAAAAAAAATGACGATTTGAAAGGTTTAACAATCTCCTTAGGACTAGGTGATGGAATATCTGGTGAAATAAGAGGAAAACTAAATTTAGAAAAAATAGTTATATCTCCAACACTGTATCAACTGGACACCCTTCTACGGGAGGGTAGCGAAGATGAAATTCTCATAGCACCAGAACTATACGAAGTAATTAGACCAATTATAGGTGCTACTAAAATCACTATAGAGAAGAAAAGAGGGCTCTTTACTCCCATCGAATTTTACCTGATATCCAAGGAAGAAAGTATAAAAATAGCTGAAACCATATATCCTCACAAACCAGATTTACCACTAATTTTACCTGGCATGATCCTTAGGAAAAAATATAAAACGGTTAAATACCTAGGGTCTGGCATTTTGGGTAAAACGTATGTTGCAGAGACTGGAGAGTTTGCTGAAACGAGAGTTGTAAAAATTATACGAAAAAATATAATAGCTTTAGGTAAAATCAAGTTTGATGAGATAGTAAAAAGTATAAAAGAGGCTATAGACGCATCTTCAAAAACAATAATAAGACCTCACGCAGTAGAGATAATAGAAAACGTATACCCTATGATAGTATACGATTACATAGCGTATCCTACACTAGCGTCTCTGATAAAAAGGGAAGAATATGTAAGTTCTCAATCTGCGATCAAAATAGCTATATCTATCCTTAAGGCACTAGAACCCCTGCACTCCCAAGGAATAGCGCACGGTGGTCTTCACCCAAACAACTTGTATATACCCAGTTTCAGTGAAACTCTTATAGCAGATATAGGGTTTAAAAAGCTCTATACAATAGCAGCAACAAACAAAATAGCTGTTCAACAGTTGGATACAACCCACGCAATATATTTAGCTCCCGAGCTAGCCAAAGATAACAACGCCGACACCCGTAGCGACATATTTTCTATAGGAGTGCTACTTTATATATTAACAACAGGAGTAATTCCATTTAGTGAAAGTACAGAACTTGAAGAAACTACGATTTCACCTCCTCGAAATATAGTAACAGAGATAGACTCCAAGTTGGAAGACATTATAGTAAGAGCGTTACAATTCGAAAGTGAGCAAAGATTTAAAGATGCAACCGAAATGCTAGAAGAGATATACAAAATTTCCACTTGAGGTAAGTGGAATTAAAAGACGAACATCTGATAGAAAAAATAGTACAAGGAGATAAAAAAGCTTTTAGTTTATTTATAGATCGTTACGAAAAATTTATATTTAGATTAGCCTTCAGACTACTACAATCGGAAGAAGAAGCTGAAGACGTCACTCAAGAAGTTCTAATAAAAGTGTGGGAAAAAGCACACCTATTACCCAGCTCAGCTAAAATATCGACCTGGTTATATAAGATAACTACCAACCATTGTTTAAATATATTGTATAGAAGAAAAATAGTACGTTTTGTAGGTTTATCTTCCAACACATTTCCCATAGAACACTATTCACCTTTTCAAGACACTTGGAGGAAAGAAAAATGGTCTATAGTAATGGAGTCTATAAAAGAACTCTCCCCTAGACAACAAACTATAATAGTATTATCAAAGTTTGAGAATTTATCAGCCAAAGAGATAGCTAAAATACTGAATATAAAACCGGGAGCAGTAGATGCTCGGCTCTTTAGAGCATTGAAGAAACTTAGTAAAATCGTAAGAAACAAATTAGAAAATTGTCAAAAAATAAAGAAAGAGAAAAAATGAATAAAGACTTAAAAGAGTTAGAAGAACTACTAAAACCTCCAAAGGATCCTGTCCTGCAAAGTAGAAAAAGAGCAATACTTTTATATATCGAAGAGAAGACAAGTATTGTAACCCTTAAACTGGCAACAGTAGCTATTATTATGGGAATAATAATAGGATACGTTATTCCCATTTACAAAACGAAGACAATTAATATTGCAACAGAAACTTATTATTCCCAACCCGCTACTTCTATTACAACCATTACAGAAAATCTTATCTATAACGAATACAACAGCGAGGAGTTTCAAAGCGTATATAGCAATGAAACGCATAGAAAATAAAACTATTTATTTCCTGTTATTTCTTTCTATAGGTATAAATATAGGTCTTACTATATCTTTTTTTAGTAACCCTGTTAAAAATACCAGATCTGAATATAAGGAAAGCACGCCATACTTAAAAAGAGAGCCATCGATACCGCCACATTTTATGAGCCTTCGTTATAGAGAGCAAAAGCTACTAGAAATAAAAATACGAAACTTTCGCACCAAAGCTTTACACATGATAGAGAAAAAGAACAAAGCGGAAGCTGAAATAATAAACAAACTGTTTTCCAACAGTTACTCCGATACAGAGTTAACCACCTTAGCTAACGAAATAGGTAATATATGCACAGACTTAGAACTTTTACTTATCGATCATATACAAGATCTTAAAAAGATTTTCCCTCCTTCTTCTTATCCCTTACTTAAAAAAAGGATGATGAAGTTGCAAAAACGGCATATAAACCGATAAATAACATAAAAATAATCTAAATGGTTAGGACTCTTTAGTATACAGTAACAAACAGTAGGATCAATATTCAATCTTCTAGGAAATCACTTAACTTTCTTGACGCTTCAAGGCTTCTCAGCTTACGTAAAGCTTTTGATTCTATTTGTCTTATACGTTCACGTGTAACTTCAAAATACTGACCTACTTCTTCTAAAGTCCTCTCTTCACCCGTGCCAACCCCAAAACGCATCCTTATAACTTCCTCTTCACGTTCGGAAAGTTGCCTTTTTAAAAGTTCTTCTAGATGTTCTCTACATTTAGTAGCTTCCAGCTGTTTAAGAGGAGAAGGAACACTTTTATCCTCTATAAAATCACACAACTGAGAATCCTCTTCATCCCCTAAAGGAGTTTCAAGAGAAAGCGGTTCTTGAGAAATCTTTCTAATCTTTCTCACTTTGGTAACCGGCATTTCTAATCTTTCTGCCAGCTCTTCGTCAGTTGGTTCTCTCCCTAATTCTTGAACCATAAATCTAATAGTACGGTTCAATTTATTTATAGTCTCTATCATATGTACAGGGACCCTAATTGTTCTTGCTTGATCAGCTATAGCACGTGTTATAGCTTGTCTTATCCACCACGTAGCGTAGGTAGAAAATTTGTATCCTCTCCTATATTCAAACTTATCTACAGCTTTCATCAATCCCATATTCCCTTCTTGTACTAGATCTAAAAACTGTAAACCTCTATTAGTGTACTTCTTAGCTATAGAAACAACCAGCCTAAGATTAGACTTTATTAGTTGATGTTTAGCTTCAGAAACGATTTTCTGACCTTCTTTTATCTGCTTATACGTATCCAAAAGTTGTTCAAAAGTAACGTTATATTTCTCCTCCAACTGTTTAAATTCCTCTCTTAGCTGGAGCAATTTTGTCTCTTTTAATTCACGAAGATTTTGGGGTAAATTCTCATCTTTTAAATCCTTATCCAACTTTTCTATCGCTGTTCTCAATCGCCTAAATTGTGATATAAGAGAGTCCAAAAAACCTATCATTCTTTTTCTGGCTTGTACGCTAAGTTTTATCTTGGAAGTGATATCAGATATTTTTTTCATAATCCGCTCTTTTTCATGTTCAATAGCCTTATACAGAGAAGATTCTGGATTCATCTCTTTTTGTTGCTCAGAAAGTTCCTCTATTTTTTTATCCAATAGAGCTATCTCCTCAAAATATTTGAGACTTTGCTTTATCTTTTCTTCAACAGATGAATCGAGTTGCACACCTTCACTACTTACAGAAAGCGACCTGTAAATCTCAGGATTACGGGATGCCAACTCATTTAGACGTAAAACCTCCTTTAATATAGCTGGATTCTTACATAAAGCATCGTATATCATAAATTCGCCTTTCTCTACTCTCCTAGCAATTTCAACTTCTCCATCTCTATCTAACAAAGGCACTGAACCCATAGTAGATAAATACATTCTTACAGGGTCGTAAAGCTTACTTATATTATCGAGAATCTCTTCACTGTGTAACCTTTTACCTATATTAAACTTCGCACCTTCCTCTTTGTACTCCTTCTTACTAGAAGTAGAAGGCATCTCATCATCATCTACAACCAATATTCCTTTACTGTTGAAATACTCCTTTATCTCTCTTATCTCATACTCATCCTCAAGGATATCATCAGGAAGAACGTAGAGTATGTCTTCCATAGACAAATACCCTTTACGTTTGCCCAACTTTACTAAATACTCTAAACCTTCATACCTTTTTTCTAAGAAAGAGGTCGCATCTTTGCCACTCAAAGTTATACCCTCCCTTATAAATTTAAAGTAAAAATCTTTTACGATCTAACTCACGTTTAACCGCTTGCAAAGCTATTATTTCATCTCTATTACCCCTGATTTCTGCATCTCTTATAAGGTCTATCAACTCCCTCCTTCTATCATCTAAATAGCGTTTCCACAGCATCTTACGACATATCTCAAAACTCTTATAATTACTCTTATACTCATCCCCTATAACGTCTAAACGCGCAAGCAGGGAAAGCTCACCCTCAGATAGGTTCTGATAAAATTCATTATACGCACGGTTGTCTACAAGTAGGTTTAATATTTTATCATATAAATTACGTGTAACGCTACCTTTAAAAGCATCCACTGGTGGTAATGACGTTAAATCAATATCAAGATCTTTATTGATATATTCCCATACGATTTGAATAAATCGTTCTTCCAACCTATAAACATTAGAGTCATTAATATATACGGCTACATCGGAATTACCATCTAATAGAAAATAGGAAATAGGCAAAGAAGTTATATCAGCTGCCAAATTAGCATATAGAAAACTATCTTCTTGCGATTTGATCACTTTTAACAGATCCTTAATAGGATTTATTACTTTTAGGCGTTCGAGAAAATCGGTTGTGTTTTTAATCAACGAGTAAAAATAGACTTTTACTGCATCTTCAGCATTATCAAATAAACTTTTTAATTGTTCTTCATCCAATCTCTTTCTAAGAGAATCAGGATCCTCACCTGAGGGAACGTTTACTTTATACACTTTAAGACCATGTTCTAACAGTACAGGCAAAGATTTAACAAAAGCTCGTTCTCCTGCACTATCACCATCAAAAGCTATAACAACCGTATCTGTAAATTTAGATAACATAGCAGCTTGCTTTGTTGTAAAAGCAGTTCCCATACTAGCAACGGCACCTTTTATTCCTGAGCAATAAAGGCCTATAACATCCATATAACCCTCTACCAATATTGCTTTAGTGGTAGACTTTATTTCCTTACGTTGTTCAAAAAGCCCATACAAAATCTCGCTCTTCTTAAAAAACCTAGTCTCGGGAGAGTTTAAATATTTAGGGGAACTGTTATCAAGTACTCTACCGGCAAAAGCGACTACCCGCCCAAAAGAAGATCGTATAGGAAACACAATTCTACCTCTAAATCTATCTCTTAAGTTGCCTGTAAATATACCAGATCGTTTTAATTCGTCCGTAGTATATCTATTCCTAAGAAAGTTAGCTATACTATCATCGGAAGGAGAATATCCGATTCCGAATAAAATTACCGCTTCTTCTGTGATCTTTCGTTTCTTAAGGAAAGAAATGGCATAGCTGTTTCTAAGCAAAGCTTCTCTATACAACTTTTCAGCTGTTTCTAAAACTTTCAGAGTATCATCAGAACTCTCTGTGTTCCCCCTTATAGGAATACCGTACCTTTTTGCCAAAAGCTTTATAGTATCACCAAAAGTGAGATTAGTTACTTTCATATATAAAGAAAAGAGATCTCCTCCCTCCTTACACCCGAAACAATAGAAAAGTTTATTTAGCGGATCTACGTAAAAAGAAGGAGTTTTTTCGCTATGTAATGGACATAATCCTTTATACCTATCCCCTACTTTTGTAAGTTTAGTAAATTCCTCTGCAATCTCTACTATATCGGCTTTTTCTCTTACTTTTTCGATAACACTTTTATCTATCATTTAAATAGACGAAAGTAACACCATCATCTCCTATCAAATGTACACCACTTTCAAAAGAAAAGACTCTTGCATCTTGTTTTAGATACTCTCTTATCGCTCTACGCAATTTACCGGTCCCGTGACCGTGTATAACCTCTAGTTTTTCCAAGCCATCAACTATAGCAGAATCTATAAACTTATCCAACTTGGCTATAGCATGATCCACATAACATCCTCGTAAATCTATAGAGTTACTTTTCAAACGCTTGGTATTTATACGGGGCTCATTTTTAACGTTGTTTGAAAGGAGCTCTTTTTCCTGTGAAACGATCTCTTCTTCCTGCACTTTAAAATTTTTCCCACCTACTGAAACCACTACAAACCCTGACTTTAGTTCTTTAACTATACCCTCCCAACCAAAAATTTTATGTCTAACAGATACGCCCACTTTAATATCTCCACCTTTGCTATCACAACTATTAACTTCGGTAAACTCATCTAAACCATTTACATTTTTGAATACTCTTTGCAGGGAACGTACCAAATTTTTTTTATGTAACTTTAGATTTTGTAACTCCTCTTCCAACTTTTTACTAACTTCTTCATGTATTAAGGCAAATTTGTTAGCGAAATAGCGTTTCAAATGTTTCCTTTGGTGTTCTAATTTTTTCTTTTCTTCCTCCAATGCAACGCTTTGTAGTGTCAACTCTTCAATTCTCCTGCTTAACTTCTTCCTTTCTAATTCTAGTTCTCTGCGTATTATCTCTACTGCTCGTATCACCTCTCTAAAGTGGCTGTGATCTTTCCCTATCCTTTTATACACTTTTTTTAGCATATCTTGAGGTATACCAACTTTCTTGGCCAAATCAAGAGCGTACGAGGAGCTGGGCAGTCCCATTTCCATTTTATAAAGTGGTAAACGTTTCTGTTCATCGTAAACCATAGATGCCACCTCAACCCCTTCTAACTTCATAGCTTCGAAAGAAATATCTAGGATATTTGAAGTAACTATAAAGTTAAATCCTTTCTCCAACATAGTTTCTATAAACCCTAGAGAAATAGCAATACTTTCGTTGGGATCGCTGCCGCTTCCCAACTCATCGAAAAGCACTAAACCTTTTTTATCACGGAATTCAAAAACTTTCCGCATTCTCATAAGCTTTGCCATAAACGTTGAAACATTTTCACTTATGCTTTGTTCATCACCTACAGAAACTATAAGAAAATCCAATCTGGGAAGTCTAGCATACGCAGCAGGTACAGGAAAACCCAAATAAGCCAATGTTAACACGACACCTATGGTTTTAAGTGTTACGGTTTTTCCTCCAGCGTTTGGTCCAGAAATAACAATTCCTTGCTTATTGAGCTTAAAATTTATGGGTATAAACGGTTTACTTTGAGGCAAAGAACGAAAATCGTTGAATCTCCCATCTAAAAGAGGATGTATCGCTTTTTCTATCTCTAGGTGGTTGTTATCAAAATCTGGAAAAACAAACTTATATCTTCTAATAAGAATACGTACAACCTGGACAAAATCCAAATACCCTAAATATCTAAAATTAGCTTCTATTTTTTCTTTGTTCTTTTCCAATTCACTATAAACTTTTGATATAACTCTGTTCTCTTCTTTCTTTATTTCGGAGTATAAAAGATTTAAGTTGTTGTTTAGATCAATCGCCTCAAAAGGTTCCAAATAAACGCTTTTACCAGATTGAGAAAGTCCATGTACAATCCCCTTTATATAGGACCGTTTTTCCTGCGATACAAGAAGCAGAAAGCGACCGTTATAAATTGTTATTATTTCCGGCTCATATTTTTTCAATACCTTTCTCAAACGAGACTTATACGTTGTAACTTTCTTATGCAAAGAGTGCAAAATAGATGAAGCATCTTCTTTAACTGCACCAGATGAATCAAACACCTTTTTTATTAAGAGCAATAAATCATCGACAGATAACAACAACGTTTTCTGGCGTTTTTTCGCAAAAATGCTTCTAATAAACTCTACATTTTCTAAGATAACAGCAAGTTCAACTATATCTCTGATATTTAAAGATTCCACCTTAAAAGGCAGAAACTTTTCTACCGACATAGGAGGTACAAATCTATCGTCGTCGGTAACTGCTTCTACTGATGATACTGTACTCTTGATCTCTTCTATTTGCTCAAAAGATTTAAAATCACAGGACCTAGTTACGGTTCTACCTATATCGGTAGAAGCCAAATTAGAAAAAAGTAATAATACTTCCTCTATCTCTAATGCTTTAAGGGATATATTATCCAGCTGCATAAAGGCCTATCTAAGGCCTCTCTTGCGTTCCTCTGCAAGCTTTTTCATTATTTTCTTACGAGCTTGAAGCAATTTTTTCTTGCGTTTTTCAGAGGGTTTTTCGTAAAATTGCCTTTTTTTTATCTCGGATATAATCCCAACTTTTTCACATTTACGTTTAAATCTCCTAAGAGCACTCTCGAAGCTCTCATCCTCTCTTACGTAAACAACTACCATTTTTGCTCACCCCAACGTCAAGTTAATTGTACTAAAAATCAAAAATTTTGCAACTACTTTTTCTTTACAATCATACGTTCGTTACCGTAGCGTCTTGTAATACCAAGCTTATCTAAATACTCCAAATAAGGAATAGCCCATTTCCTGGTTAATGAGAATCTTTTCTTAAACTGAGATACGTTAAATTTTTCAACACCCCAATCATACAAAGATCTTACAATTTCATTCACGGCGTTTTTGGTTGTGATAAGACCTCCTGGTAACCTAATAAGAATCCCTTCTCGTAGAAGATAATTCACTACACCCTTTACAATTTCGGTTTTCACTTTAATTCTAGAAGATATTTCTTTAATTGACGGAGGAGTAAATTTATAACGTTCCATCTCTTTTATTATCTCAAGAGCAAGCGCACCCGAAGATCTATCTCTAGCAATTACCATCCCATCTTTGAGATTTACAATATTAAACTGTTTTATAATCTTTACAACAACAGAAAATGGTAAGTGGATACCACTATATTCCGCAACCTTAGATACAAATTCAGACAAATTGATAAAGTACATATTATCCTTTTGATATTTTTTTAACAAATTTTTAGCTGTTTCTAAGATTTTGTGCACTTGATTTGGCAAAACTAGCCATTTATCGAAAACAACAATTTCCCCTTTAGTAAGTAGGTTTCTTAATACCTTATCAAGTTTATCTTCCTTAATACCAATTAGCTGAGCCAACGTTTCGAATTGCAATATGCCTTTTATTTTTGCTAAATCTTTAAGGTAATTGTTTAACTCGCCCCATCCAACAGCCATTTTAACAAGTTTCTCTCTTTTTATATTTGTATAATCTTCAGGAGAAACAATTTCTATTTTGCCTATCACACCAACAGGGCGTGGCATCATCAGTATACCTTTTTCGTCTCTAACAAGGGGAATAGAGTTTTGGAAAATTAGATGTATTAATGCAGAACTTGAATCGATTAGTTTAAGAATTCTAAATCTTACTGGCACTTTTAGCGATCTTATAAAAAGTAGGGCTTCTCCTTTTTTCATACCGTCCTGCAAATTTTTAGCAAATTTTAAATGAGCTAGTGCACGAGTTGTAAGGGTTATGTATTTTATATCTGCTAACAGATCTCCTCTACGCGGAGGGTCATCACTTTTTATAGCAAGAGCTGCTCTATTACCACTAACCACTTTATCCACCTCTTTGCCGTGTATTTCCATTTTTTTTATCTCGATCTTTTTCTTTTTAGGTAATAGAAAAAGGGTGGTATTTTTAGTTATAGTGCCTCTCATCAGAACTCCTGTTACAACTCTTCCCGTACCTTTTACGACAAAAGATCTATCGATAGTGAAAATAGGTGAATAGGTATCATCAACTTCCTCTATACCATACTTTCCTGCTAGTTCTAAAAGAGTTTTTTTTACATACTCTAACCCCTGTCCAGAAACTCCATCGAAAGGCAAAATAGTGTATAAAGTACTTTTAGAATCTGGTTGAATTTGATTAAATATTTTTTCGATCTGTTGAACAACACCGTGATAGTTCTTTACTTTATCTACCTTTGAAATAATTACAACTACATTCTTTATATCTAACAATTTAACAATACTCAGATGTTCAACTGTTTGTTCTTTAACGCCTTCATCTGCTGCTACAACTAACAGTGCGACAGAGGCTAATTCTGTCATACCCACAAGGGTATTGTGCACAAATTTGTGATGTCCAGGAACGTCTACAAAACTAAGAGAGAGATCTTTCTCTTCTAGATAGGCAAATCCCAAATCTATAGTAATGCCTCTCTTTTTTTCTTCTCTCAATCTATCGCAATCTATACCTGTTAACCATTTAACAAGAGTAGTTTTCCCGTGGTCTACATGGCCTGCGGTCACAACTATAAGCCGTTTCATTGAAGAAGTTTTTTCACAATCTCTGCTAGCTCTTTTCCTTCTATCTGCCCAGCTAACCTTGAGCGGAAATGTTTCATAACTTTTCCTAGATTCTCAATTCCACTCAAACCGTTATTTTCTATATATTCTCTAACCATTTTTTCCACTTTTTCTTTTGAAATTTTAGCTGGGAGATAGGTAGAGATAATTTCGATCTCCTCTTTCTCTTTAGAAGCAAGATTAGATCTACCGGCCTGTGTGTAGAAAGCAATAGCTTCTTTTCTTTTCCGTATCTCCTTTTCTACTAATTTAAAAAAATCTGGTTCTGAAAAATTAGGATTGTCTATTATAGCGTTTTTTACAGCTGCTAAAAGCATACGTATAGTTGAGATTTTGATTCTATTTTTTTCCCTTAGTGCTTGCTTAAGATCTTCCTCTAACTTTTTCTTAATAGGGTTATCTATCATCTCCTTCTCCATCAGAACTATTTGTTATTCCCAAACCTTTTATTTTCCTATACAAGTGCGAACGCTCTACTTGTAGCATTTCGGCTGTTTTTGCGACATTCCCTTTATTCACAGAAAGAGCGTAATTAATGTATTCTCTTTCAAATTTCGCCCTAGCTTCTTTTAAAGGAACAAGCTTATTTATTGAAAACAAATTGTTTCTAGCAGGTTTAAACTCTGGAGGTAGATCTTCCAGATCGATCACTTCACTAGGAACCATTATCATGACTCTTTCTACAAAATTTTTCAATTCTCTCACATTACCTGGCCAACTATAGTTTGTAAGTATTTCCAATGCTTCAGAAGTAAAGCTTTTCTTTTTAAGTCCCATTTTTCTTGAAAACTGTTCTAAATAAAAAGAGATAAGCAGGGGAATATCTTCCTTTCTTTCTCGAAGGGGAGGTGTCTTTATAGGTATTACAGCCAATCTGAAAAACAGATCTTCTCTGAAACGTTTCAATTCGATCTCTTCTTGCAAATCTTTGTTTGTAGCTGCTACGATTCTTATATCAACCTCTACTTCTTTATGTCCTCCTAAAGGAACGAATCTTTGTTCCTCCAACACACGCAACAGTTTAGCTTGCATACGTAAAGACATATCTCCTATTTCATCCAAGAACAAGGTACCTTCATGAGCTCTTTCTAAAGCTCCTATTCTTCTTGCTGTAGCGCCTGTAAATGCACCTTTTAAATGTCCAAACATTTCAGATTCTATTAGTTCTTCAGGTATAGCTGCGCAGTTTAAATCTACAAAAGATTTATTTTTTCTTTTTGAAAATTTATGTATAGCTCTAGCCACCAACTCTTTGCCTGTACCGTGTTCTCCTACAATAAGAACTCTACTATCGCTTTGAGCAGCTTTGATAACTTCCATCTTAAGTTTTTTCATAGATTGAGATTTCCCTATAAGCAACGTTTCATCTAGTTGTTTAGTTAAGGATAAAAGTTCTCTTTTAAGTCTAAATCTCTCTATAGCATTACGTGTTGTAACTAACAGTCGAGATATAGACAAAGGTTTTTCTATAAAATCGTACGCTCCCTTTTTTATAGCTTCTACTACTGTATCTACCGTTCCATGTCCTGAAATTACAACTATAGGAGGGTAGAAAGAATCTCCACTTTTTACCTCGTCCAAGAGTTCCATACCGTCTTCATCCTGTAGCCAAAGATCTAGAAACACCAAAGAATAGATATTATTTGCAAGAAGCTCTTCTGCCTTCCGTAAACTATCAGAGCAGTCCACTTCGTAACCTTCATCTTCAAGAACTTGTTTTAATGTATAGCGTATATTCTCTTCGTCATCTATTATTAATATTCTATCCTTCATTTATTACACAATTAGGAAATTTCATAACAAAACTTGTACCTTTTGGTAAATTGTCACTTACAACCATTTCTCCAGAATGATCGTGTACTATTTTATACACGATCGATAAACCTAGTCCGCTTCCTTTCTCTTTGGTGGAAAAATAGGGTATAAATATCTTATTCCTATCTTTAGGAGGAATACCTTTACCATCATCTTTAACTTCTAGTATAAGGGTACTGTTATTAGAATATGCTATAATTTCCACTTTTCCCGGTGGTGTTATTGCAGCAACAGCGTTATCGACAAGGTTCACCAGTGCACTTTTTATCTGGGCTGGGTCCAAATTTGCCTTTAACGTTGTCGGTTCCACTTTTACGATTATATCCACTCCACTTTTAACTCCCTTATAAAGACTTGCTGCGTCCTCAACAATTTTTCTAACCTCTGTAGTTACAGGGCTAGGTGGTAAGAGTTGTGCAAAGCGTGAAAAACCGTCAACCATTTTCTGTAGTCTGTCAACTTCTTTTATAACAGTTTTCAAACCATCTTCTATCAATTTTTCAAGATCTTTCGGCTTAAGATGCTTATATCTCCTGAGAATACGTTCAGAAGAGAGTCTTATAGGTGTAAGCGGATTTTTTATTTCATGGGCTATTCTTCTAGCAGCTTCTCTCCAAGTTGCCATCTGTTTAGCACGAACAAAAGTAGTTAAATCCTCAAGCACTATAACTTTACCTTGAACATCTCCAGCTCTTACTATAGGGGTAATTTTAACTTCTATTATCCTGACTCCCACTTCACTTACAATCTTAAACTCCTCTTCCCCTGAGGAACATCTTTCAGAAAAATCTTTAACGTCTTTTAGATGTTCTTCTTTTAAAACGTCGCCTAGTGTTTTACCTTCACAGGGATCACACTCTATTAGGAGCATATCACGTGCTTTTTTGTTAATAAGGGAAATACGGTTAGTGTTATCTACGGCTATAACACCTGCATCTATACTTTTAAGCAGTGCTATAACGAAATTGCGCTCATCTTCTAAACGTTTGTTAGCTTCTAAAAGTTCCTTGTTTCTAGTCTCGAGCAGTCTTTTACTTTTGCCTAACTCTGCAGTCATCAAGTTAAATGACCGTATCAGTTCACCAAGTTCATCTTCACCGCTATCTTCTATAAACACACTAAAATCCCCATCTTTCACTCTTCGTGTAGCACTAACTAAAGAACTTATAGGATCGGTTATGGTTTTCGATAGATGTATAGAGGTCCATACTGTAGAGAGAATAACCATGAGAGTAATAGTAAGCATGATAAGTTTTTGGCTAGCAAATATCTCTTCCTTAGCTGACGCAAGCCTTCTTATATTAGAATATCCATTTGCTACAGTATTTAGGGCTGCAACAACATCTTTATCCAACACCATCCCAGCTGCTATAACCACACCTTTACCTATCCTATCTAGAGATTTCACTCTCACATAAACTCCTTCGTTATCATCACCCCATTCCGATTCACCGTTTATTTCAGCATCGCGTATAGCGTAATGAGGTATATAAGGAATCTCTTCCACATCAGAACCCGCTCTAACTGCCCCTATTACGAATTCACCGTTCAAATAAAGAGCGATAAAATCTACATCTACTCCTGAGTCAAACATCTTATGCAAAGAAGCTGACAACTCACTTACGCTAACGAACGGGTATCCAGCAATCTTAACCAAATTTTTTCTGACCATCTCTTTTATATTTTCTATGTAAGATGAACTTATAGTAGAACTAGAAGATAACAACGCATTTGACGGAACAGTAAGCCACTTTTCTACCGTTTTCTGTAATAGATCAGAGGCAAAAAAGAACAGTACAACGGTAGGGATCAAACTAATAGCAACGTAAGTAGCTACTAATTTGGTCCTAAATCTTACACCCAATATACCACTTTTTCTCTCTAGCCAGATCTTAAGAAGTATCCTACCTATCACAACCAGCACAGCGGTTATGAGAAGTACATTTACGTACCAAAGCAAGAAAAGTAAAAATTTATTTAAATACAATTCGGTAGGAAACTGTTCGTTTACGTAGAGAGCTTTATAAAAAAGAATTAGTAACATCAACGAGACTACTAAAAGCAGGAGTAGTATAACTCGCTTATTTTTAAAGAGAAGATTTTTCTTCATGGATATAGATGTTTTGTTTTACCCATCCTGTAGACAGATCGGTTTTAAATATACCTAGTCTCACTTTCTGACCCACCACAGCTCGGACTTTAAGCAAAAGTGAGTTTATTTTTGTATTTGGGATCTTTAGTATTCTTATATTTTCCAATACAGATAGAACCTTTAAAAGGTTATCCTTACCTTTTACCATTTTACTATTTATTATTTCACTATTTAGATGTGTATTAACCAGATACTCTTCACTTAGCGCTTTAGCCAAAATATGTATAGTAACTTCTGCAGAAGCAATTTTTTTGTCCCACCAAAAAGGCCTAGATTCGAACACCTCTATCTGGTATTTAATGCTAGTTGGCAAACCGGCTTCTATTCGCTGAAGAACCAAGGAATTATTTGACAGTTCCATATTTATAGAAATCTCTAGATAACCATTTACAATAACGGGAAAAATTTTTATAGCAGGCAAATTTACAGCCCATAGGAGTAAAAATATTGTCAACATGTGACAAAAATACCACACTTGTTGCAAAAAAACCACTAATTATTTTGAAACAAACTAGTTAAAGAGTATTATATTTGCTGGAAAAGGCATTGCGCGTTGGTGTATTGTAGTAGAAACCTACTACCTTTTCGGCTGAAACTATTTCCCAGTTAGAAGTATTTTTCACTAGATATTTTAAGAAAGATATATGCAGACTGTGTCCACCTCTACTAATGTAAAATCTACCTATTATAGGATATCTAAATACAAGCAGATCTCCTATAAAATCAAGGATTTTATGTCTAACAGGTTCATTTTCAAACCGTAAAGGCCCGTTTACAACACCGTTGCTGCTAAAAAGTATACAATTTGAATGATCGCCCCCTCTGGCCAAACCTAGCGCTCTGATATCTTGTACTTGTTTCGTGGTAGCAAAAGTTCTAGCAGGTGCGATCTCTTCTATAAATGACTTTTCAGTCACATCAATACTGTACTCTTGCATCCCTATAGCGGACGATGGAAAATCTATAAGGTAATGGATAAAAATGTTTTCTGAAGGAGTTACTTTTATAGCTCTATCCCCTACATTTAGTTCTATAGGAGATACAATTTTCACTACCTTTCGAAGAGAGTCTTGATATTTTAGACCTGCCTTCAAAAACTGTTCTACAAAAGGCTTAGCAGAGCCATCCAATATAGGAATTTCATCTCCTTTGACTATTATAAGAGCATTATCTATACCTACACCCGCTAGAGCTGAAAGAATGTGTTCAACGGTTGCTATAGTCACCTTCTCTGTTCCTAAAGTAGTAGATAACATAACATCCTTCACTGCATAAGGAGTTAACTTTATCAATTCACCACTATCTACATGGTAAAACACTATACCAAAGTCTTCATCGGCAGGTGATACAACTACAAAGGAATCTTTACCACTATGAATACCTTTACCTTTAAAATACACCTCTTTTTTAAGAGTTACCTGCCTTACTCGCATAACAACACCTCTCCACTACACAAATAACACATAAGCAAGAAAAATACCAAAATTACATTTAGATTTGATATTTTAAATATATGGAGATAAAAAATTATATAAAAGTATTATCGCGCAATAAAAAAGCTTTAAACGATTATGAAATCTTAGAAAAGTACGAAGCTGGGATAGTTTTAAAAGGAAGTGAAGTTAAGTCTGCTAGAGCGGGTAATATAGATATAAAAGGAGCTTTTGTGAAAATAATTGGAGGAGAACCGTTTATAGTAGGTATGAAAATAGCCCCATACCGCTTTGAGAATATAGAAAAGATCGATTCTACAAGGGCTAGAAAGTTGTTACTCCGCAAAGAAGAAATAAAAAAACTTATAGGCAAAAGTGAGCAAAAAGGTCTTACAATAATACCTCTACAGGTATATATAAAAGGTAACTGGATCAAAGTAGAAATAGCTTTAGCTAAAGGGCGAAAAGCATATGAAAAAAAGAGGGCAAAGATAGAAAAAGAGATCAAACGGGAAGTTGACAGAGAGTTATCGAAATATAATTAATTTTTATAAATTTCGTTTTTTCTTTGTTTTCTAGGATAAAATTTAGCAAGTGCCGTTTTCCCACCAAACTTTTCGACTATTTTGTTATCGTATTCATCAGCAGTGTTAGCAACTTCTTTAATCGCCATAAAAAAGGAGTTACGTGATAAAGATGATCCGAGCATCTTGTAAGAGAAAAATAGGTTATTACCAACTAATGCAAAGGCGCCAATGGGTAGCAAATGATTTATCTCTAATAATCTTTGAAGCAAAGGTTCTTTACGCTCTATATCTTGAACACAATAAGCTACCATCTCAACTACTACATCTTCAGAGCTGTAATACTCTACCCCTACTTCAATCAAAGTACTTCCATATCTTACATAAAGGCAAAGCGATTGGTCATCTTCAAAATAATCGAAGAACAGTTCTTCTATATAATCCTTTAGTTTCTCATAAACTTTTCTTTGGTAATTAGTTACTGCTTCCACTATTTATATTTTTCCAGAAATCAACAAGTTATGTAAAGAAACAATAAACGAGTAACTTAGCTCTTAAGCAGTGTACTATTCCTATACATAGGGGTGGTTACAACAGCTCGATTTGACGTATTAGAGCCGCTAAAGAGATCTTTAGAGTTGATACAAAGGGGGGTGCAATATGAGTAGGAAAAAGATAAAAGTACTATTGTTGTTTGGGAGTTTGTTATCAGCACGTTTGATGTTACAGGCTGAAGAAAAAACTAAAGTAACCAAGTTGCTTATCAAAGGAGGTTGTGGAGCTTGTCACGTAATTCCAGGGGTACCCAACGCTATAGGTAAAATAGGGCCAGATTTAAGCAAGATAGGACTTATAGCTCAAAATAGGATTAAAGAAGAAGGGTATACAGGAAAAGCTAAAAACGCAAGAGAGTATATAGAAGAATCGCTTGTCAATCCTACGGTTTACATATCGAAAGATTGTCCAGGAGGTCCATGTCAGCCCACAATGCCCCCTGTAACAGCAGTACTTAGCAAAGATGAGATAAAAGCTATTGTTGATTATCTTATGCAACTCAAAGGGCAAAAAATAGAGTCCTCTGATGTAAAAGTAGATATGGTAGTTCCTAAATTAACTGCAGAAGAGATGGAAAAGGCTAAAAAGATATTTTTTGATCGTTGTGCTGGATGTCACGGAGTGTTAAGAAAAGGTGCAACAGGGCCAGCTCTCACTCCTGATAAGACTGTTCCAAAAGGTACTTTCGCTTTAAAAGCTATCATATTTAACGGAACGCCCGGTGGTATGCCAGATTGGGGAAGACAGGGGATTTTAAATGAAGAAGAGACTGAGTTGATGGCTAAATTTATACAAAACGAGCCGCCTGCACCTCCTCAAATGAGCTTGGAGAAAATGATGGAGCATTGGAAAGTTATAGTACCCGTGGAACAGAGGCCTACTAAGCCTATGCATGATAGAAACTGGAGAAATTTTTTCTCGGTCACACTTAGGGATATAGGTAAAGTCGCGATAATAGACGGTGACAAGAAAGATGTAATCTCTATTGTAGAGACGGGTTACGCTGTGCATATATCTAGGATGTCTGCGACAGGTAGATACGTATATACTATTGGAAGAGACGGTAAAGCCACTCTTATCGATCTATGGAGCAATCCTCCCAAGAAAGTAGCAGAAGTTAAAACTTGTTACGATGCTAGATCTATAGATGTTTCTAAATATAAAGGTAAACTAGGCAATTACTATGACAGATATGCGGTAATAGGATGCTATTGGCCTCCACATTTCGTAATTCTTGACGGGTTAACGTTAAAACCTCTGAAAATAGTGAGTACTCTTGGTTATACCTATGATACAGAAGAGTTTCATCCAGAGCCTCGAGTAGCTAGTATAGTAGCTTCGCATCATAAACCACAGTGGGTTATAAACGTGAAAGAAACTGGCCAGGTATGGCTAGTAGATTATCGAAAACCCAACAATCCTACAATAAGGATGTTGGAGGCGGAACGTTTCCTTCACGATGGAGGATGGGAATCTAAGAAGCGTTACTTCTTAGTTGCAGCCAATATGAGAAACAAAGTTGTAATAGTAGATACACAGGAAGAAGAGGTCGAAGCAATAGTAGAAACTGGTGTAAAACCTCATCCTGGCCGTGGAGCTAACTGGATAGATCCAAAATACGGCAGGGTATGGGCTACATCTCATTTAGGAGAAGGCTCTATAGCTCTAATAGGTAGTGATCCAGAAAAGCATCCTGAGTATGCGTGGAAAGTAGTAAAAAAGATAGTTCTCCCTTCCAGTGGTAGTCTTTTCTTAAAAACTCATCCAAAAAGCCAATGGGTATGGGTAGACTTCGCTTTAAGTTCAGACCCAAAATGGCAAAAAAGTGTATGCGTAATTAAAAAAGCAACAGCAGAAGTATTTAAGTGCTGGGAAGTGGCCACTTATGGCAGAGCGGTACATATAGAGTACGATATGAGCGGTACAGAAGTGTGGGTAAGTGTATGGGGAAGAAAAGGAAACCCCGGCAAAGAGGGTGAAATAGTTATATACGACGACACCACTTTGAAAGAAGTCAAAAGAATAAAGAGAGGAATGGTCACTCCTACAGGAAAATTCAACGTTTATAACACTATGATGGATCTTTACTAAACGAAAGAAGGAGGGTCGAAGATGGATAAAAAAGGGTTTGACAGATCAAAAATAGGTCAAGCGTTTTTCGATGATATATTCCTGTGGTTTCTTCTATCACTCACTCTCTCCTTTGCTCTTTACAATATTTGGGCACTAATGGAGATTATGAGTCTACCTATTGAAACTGTCACAACTCTTTTAGAGTAAAGGAGGTGTGTTATGTGGAAACCTGAGAACAACTGGTGGAAACCGTTAGATCCTATAGAAAAAAGATGGGTAACAATAGCGTTTATATGGTGTCTCTTTTTAACTGCTATGATGCCCATATGGCTTGTTATGGGTAAACAGAACGTGCCAGCCAAAACTTACAAAATTCTTCCTGCAGATTATATGAAAGTGGTAGATAAATTTGTTGAGCAGTATACGGTAGGGACTGATGAAACTACAGGTATCCCTATAGTGGAACCTCCTCCAGGAGGAAACGCTTTTATCCTAGCACGTCAATTTCGTTGGTATCCAATACTAAAACTTAAAGAAGGAGAAACATACAAAATACACATTTCATCTATCGACGTACAACACGGTTTTTCTTTACAGCCAACAAATCTCAACCTTCAAGTTTTACCAGGTTACGGGTATGTAGCTGAAATAGTACCTACTCAGAAAGGAGATTTCACTATAGTGTGCAACGAATTTTGTGGACTGGCCCACCATCTAATGGTGGGAAAAATCATTGTAGAGTAAATGGGGGGAAGAGTGATGAACGAGAAGAATGCAGCTGTAACATGGGAAGGTATAGAAGCAAAAGAGTTTGATTACAGGGTTTGCCCCGCTACTGGGCTATTAGTAGATACCAAAGCAGAAAAATTAGTCATAGCAAATGCAGTAGCAGCTGTCATATGTTTAACGCTAGGCGGGATATTTGCACTACTTATTTCATTAACACGTTGGCAAACCATCCATCTTTTAGATGCAACTTGGTATTATCGCCTAACTACTGCACATGGCGTAGATATGTTAGTTGCATGGATAGTATTTTTTGAAATAGCAGCGTTATACTTCGGCTCCACAGCCTTATTAAACGCACGAATGGTTTCCCCAAAAACTGCTTGGTTAGCGTTTGTACTTATGGTTATAGGAGGAGGTTTGGCTAACTTTGCAATACTAACAGGTAAGGCAGATGTAATGTTTACAGCTTATGTACCTCTTAAAGCAAGTCCAATTTTCTACGTAGGAGTAATTCTGTTTGCGGTTGGAGCTCTTATAGGTGTAGGATTGTTTTTTGTTAACGTTTTTGTGGCAAAAGCTGAAGGAAGATATACAGGATCCCTTCCTTTAGTTGTGTATGGATTAGTAGCAGCTGCTATAATAGCTGTTTACACTTTACTCTCGGGTGCTCTTGCGTTTGTACCCGCATTATTCTGGTCATTAGGTTTACTTAAACAGTACGATCCTGCATTTTACCGTAATCTATTTTGGAGTTTTGGACATCCAGCTCAGCAAATCAACCTGTGCGCTATGGTAGTTGTATGGTACATGTTATCACATATAACTACAGGAGGGAAAACTCCAAATGAGAAACTATCTAGGTTTGCATTTATTCTCTACGTACTATTTATAAATCTTGGTTCTGCGCATCATCTTCTTGTTGATCCAGGTCCATCGTTTCCATGGAAAGTATTTAATACCTCGTACGCCATGTATCTAGCGGTACTAGCTAGTATGATACACGCATATTCGATACCAGCAGGAGTAGAAATAGCTCAGCGTAAGAAAGGATTTACAAAAGGATTGTTTGGATGGTTAAAAAACGCACCTTGGAAAGAACCAGGATTTGCCTCTCTAGCTGTTTCTATCGTGATATTTGGTTGGATAGGAGGTGTAACTGGGGTAACCATAGGTACAGAACAAATAAATATGCTAGCCCACAACACCCTGAGGGTACCCGGACATTTTCACGCTACCGTTGTAGGAGGAACAACCCTTGCATTTATGGGCTTAACTTATTATCTTATTCCTCTGGTATTTAGAAAAGAATTGAGAATGAAAAAACTGGCAACGTTGCAAGTGTATAGCTTTGGAGCAGGTATGACCTTGGTATCCATAGGAATGATAATAGCTGGTCTTCAGGGCGTTTCAAGACGACACTTCGATATCACCTTTGCAAATGCAGCTATCCAGGGTGGAATTCCTCAAGGAGTACATATAGGTTTAGCTCTGTTAGGTATAGGAGCAATAATAGCGATACTAGCTGGTACACTTTTTGTAACGATAGTATTGGTATCTATTCTAAATCCCAAAAAAGTATCTCCAACAAGCGTTACTTTAGTTATACCACAAGAGTCTGTTAACGTTCCCGAAACGAAGAAAGAACCTTCTGCTAAGGGAACCTTTGTGCTTGTTTTGATATTTTTGATGTTCTTCGCAACTTACTACCTTTCCAACTGGTGGCTCTTAGGAAGAACATGGTTTATCAGGTAATAGTTAGGACCATTATGTAGATGTTAAACTACTTCGTTATAGGGCTAGCAGCTAGTGTGGGACACTGCTTTGGTATGTGCGGTCCACTAGCTGTCTTAATAAACAGAAGTTATTACCGATTTTTCCTAACTAATGTGGGTAGACTCTTTACCTACTCCCTCTTAGGAGCCTTAAGTGCAGGGTTAGGATCAAAGCTAAACAGTTCTACCCAAGCTATAGTTTCAATAGCTGCTGGCTGTATCGCTATATACACAGCGTTATCATTTTTAGGTAAAGTACCTCCTTTGGAAAATTTATTTTCTCGGTTACTTCCATTTTGGAATAGATCTATGCGAAGCGTTTTAAAAATAAAATACCAGGAACTAAGGTGGATTTTATGGGGAATAGCGTGGGGAACACTACCTTGTGGGTTGGTAATAACAATGTTAACTACAGCGGCATCTTACAATTCCGCATTTAAAGGAGCAAGTATACTTTTTAGCTTCGGTCTTGGTACTGTGCCAATTTTAGCCATCACTTTCCACTTGGGACGCAAAATAAAACCGTTTAATAAAATAACAGCTTTAGCAATGACAATACTAGGTTTACAACTTCTACTTAGAGGATTAGCCATATGGGACTTGATAGATCATATGAAACTAGGACCAATAATGCTTTGGTAACCAATAAAACACGCTGCCATTTGTGCAACCTTCTTGTTATACGTCCTATTACTTTTGAAGGGCAAACTTTTTGCTGCAACTCGTGTGTAGAGGTATACAAACTTCTTAAAGATGAAAGTTTCGAAAATAAAAAATCAGACAAAGCGACAATTAAAGTAAATAGAGAAGAAGAATTTTACGTTTCTGGAATATGGTGTATATCGTGCGCTAAACTGCTAGAGTTACATTTGTCAAAACTAGAAGGTATAGAAAAAGCAGAAATCAATTTTATTGATCGCAAAATAAAGGTCACTTTTGATTCCAATTCTCTATCTAGTAAAACAATTAAAAACTACGCAAAATCTCTAGGTTACAAATTGGATAAAACCCCTTTTAAAGAAAAGGAAAAACTAGAAGAGAAATTACTTATAAGTTCCATTTTTGTTATGCATATAATGGTAACAAGCTTTGGAACATATTTAAGGGAGTGGTTAGGTTGGGGAAATGCTGAGTGGCTAATTAGCTTTTTTAATGCAATAAATGCCTTAGCTTCTATCCCAATAATATTACTTCTATTTCCACCACTTCTAAAAAGTACAGTAGCTTCTATCATCGTAAGAAAGATGGGTTACTCTCTTTATCTATCCACGGGTATATCAGCTGCACTTGCATTGTCATTTATCAACTTCTTCAAAGGAGAAAAAGTGTTTTTTGATACAGCTGCTATGCTTCTGTTTCTAGTAACTTTAGGTAAATACCTAGAGCTAAGGGTATTAAGTACAGCATCTGCGAAATTACATATAAGCCAGTTGCTACCAGATAAAGTTTTGGTTGAAACTCCTGTAGGAGTAATAAAAATTGAAACATCGAAAGTATTTCCTGGAAGCGTAATAATAGTGCAGGAAGGAGAAACTATACCGGTAGACGGCAGAGTAATAGAGGGTATAGGAGAACTTGATTCTTCACATCTAACAGGGGAGCATCTCCCTATACCTATCTCTGTAGGAGATAACGTCAAAGCAGGATCTATATTAAAAGTGGGAGAAATAAAAGTTTTAGCCACTACCGATATTAAAAATACTCTTTTAACCCACATATTACAGGCTCTAGAAAATTCCTACTGGAAAAAAGACGGTAACGTTAATCAAGTAGATAAAGTTATTCCGTACTTGCTGTTATTAATAGGTGGAGTGTCTTTATCTACTTTTTTATATTGGTATAGTGTTGATATAGGAGCAGCCTTAAGAAATTCGTTATCTGTTTTGGTTATATCTTGTCCGTGTGCTTGGGGAATAGCAGCGCCCCTTGCACGTTGGAAAACCTTTGTAACTGCCAAGAAAAACGGTATTATTATAAGAAATCTCGATATTACAAAAAAAGTAAAAAAGCTAAAGACCGCTTTTGTTGACAAAACCGGGACACTTACCCAGAAATCGATGAAAATAGCTGCAATAGAAATAACTGACAAAAAAACAAATATCACAGAATTACTTAAAAAGTTAGCATCCCTTGCTATACTATCTTCTCATCCGATAGACAAAGCCATTGTTAAACACGCTCTTGAGCAAGGAATAGAACCTAAAGAAAAAGTGGTGAACTTTAAAAGATTCATAGGAGCAGGTATAGCTGGAGAAATAAATGGAAAAAGCTTAGCAGTAGGAAATGAAAAATTACTGCAAATATTAAGTATCGATAGAAACGCTACTACTTTAAAAGGGGACGTTTTTATAATATACGACGGTCGTTTAATAGGTTGTATAGAAATTGACGAGACTCTTAATCCGGAAACAGTAGAGTTTATAAAGTACTTGCAAGATAACAAAATAACAGTAAAAGTCCTAACAGGTGCAAAAAGAAGTAACAAAGAATTGAAAAAATTAAATATAGAAATATTTCACAGCTTATCACCCTTTGAAAAAGCCGAATTGATTGCTAACGAAAAGCAGATCAGCTGTATGATAGGAGATGGAGTAAACGACTTTTTGGCTTTAGAAAAAGCAGATATAGGAATATTTTTAGGAGATGGAGGAGACAAAGCTCCCAATAGCAGTGACGTGATCATATTAGATAAGGCTCTTTGGAAAGTAAAGTTATTTTTTAAACTTTCCCAAAAAATGAACTTTAAAGTTATCCAAAATTATTTTTGGTCCTTCACCTATAATATTTTAGCTCTTCCGACCGCTATTATAGGATATCTCACACCTGAGTTAGCAGCAGTGGCAATGATCGGAAGCAGTTTATACGTAACATTTAACT
>JALWYX010000008.1 GCA_027078415.1 Thermoanaerobaculia bacterium | reverse complement strand
TTGGGCTGGTGAGAGTACAGCTGGTAAAAGAGTGAAAGCTGCTACTAGGTGGGTGGGCGAAAACCTCGCTAAAATTTCTGAGAGTGAGCGTATCCAACGAGCCAAAGAATCTATTTCCTACCTCGGTAAAGAGGGTCAGAAGATGTTGGATAGGCACGTTGGAAACTATGTGACTCGTTTCAGAGAGCACCTGGAAGAGTCCATCACGCGCCACCAGTATTCTATGGAAGCTGCCCAAAATGATCATGTCGCTAAGTCTCTAGAGACTAGGGCTAGGAAGATCGTAGAAAACGTTGATGCTGCTAAGCAGAAAGCGGCTAATCTACAAGATTATGTAGATAAACTAAACGCTCCAGCAGAAGCTGGTAAACAAGGTGCTGCTGGGGAGTATGCGGTTTATGTACAAGCTGCAGAACGCATGGAAACAGCCCAAGCTGAGCATGCTAGGGTGAATCGAGAGATTAGAAATATACGTGCCAGAATGCGAAGACGTGGCACCGAAGACCCCCAAAGTGTCAAAGAATTGGAGTCTTTAATAAAGGAAAGGGAGACTATTAAAAAAGAGAAAGTAGAGGCTGGGAAAGCTTTGGGGGACGCTACAACTGCTGTTAACAAAGCTGTTAGTGATCAAGGTCAAGTATTTTACGGCCTAACTCCCGAAACCCAAAAACAAGCCATACCCTTTACTCAATATTTACACGAACTAGATCAAGTTAAAAAAGCCGTTGCCGACAACCCCTACTTCAGATTGTTACAAGAAGCTCCCGTATTGCAAGAATTGCATGACGGGTATCTAAAAGCTGCTAGGGTAGCTAGAGAACAGGCTGCTTACTACAGACGTATAGGTTCTGGAGAGGAGCCTCTGCCCCCTAAGGAGATAGATCCTTGGAGACCCCCTGAGGACCCCCTCACTCCAGAAACTATAGAAGAGCATATACACTCTGTCTTCAACCGTCCCGGTAACGTCCTCCCAGAAGATCAACTGCGGGAGATTGATATGATGGTAATGAGCCAAGGGGATCTTTATCAAACCACACAATCCCTAGAACGGTACCTAAAAGATTTAGATGCTTTTATGGAGGACAACACTGGCAGGGTCAACAGGAAGTACTGGGCCCCTCGTATTAGCGCCATGAAGAAAAATATACGAACAGCTTTGCAACGTGGTCAAAATGGATGGGAAGTTGTAAAAGCTATTCGGGATGGTGGCGGAAAAGCTATACAAGACTCTGTAGTCCTGAAGAACTTAGCTAATAGAACTCCTAAGGATGTTACAGTACCCCTCTGGAAACTATCCCAGGAGTCTGATGGTATCAGGATGGCTCTTCTGGGGAAGTTGTCGCAGCTAGAAAATGGTGAAAATTATGCTGGTAATGAACTTCCCGGAGTATCAAACCACAATGCAAAAGCAACGTTTAATTACTTGCCAAATAGCTATACTACAATAACCCTAACTCAAATATATCGTTCAGAGGCTTATGCAGCTGAAGATTTTAATAACAATTTTTCTCAAAAACAAGAGGCATACTACTCAACAGACATTTCTGCAACATTAGCAAAAGATAATTGGGAAGTTTTCGCTAAAATAAATAATCTGTTTAATCAGAGTAATGGTTTATGGATACACGATGATGCAATCTATCCTGTAAACTATACAACGACAGCGATGGTAGGGTTTAAACTAAAATACTAAACGAGTAATAAAATGAAATTAAACATAAGAGAGTTTATAAAGTACAAACTTTTAAACTCCCTTTTTTTGGGACTTAGTGTTGGTAGTATATTTGTTTTGTATGCCCCCCTCAATCCTTCTATTTATAGTGCAGGTGGAATTTTACTTGCACTTGCTATGCTTGTTGTGGCAAAGTTTTATTATAAGATATTAAACATAGACTACTTCTTCAAAATCTCGCTTTTTGTTGAGGTGGTTTTGCTTTTAGCTATTACATACTTTTTACTTTTTTCTTACTCTTACACGACTGCGTTTATCATTTATGTTGGGTATCAGATTACTTTTACCTTTGGTTCTTACCTTGTTCGGGCTGAAACACTCTTTTTAAAACACTCAAAACCCATAGAACTTGTTGATGTCGCAAAACAAAAAGGGTATCTTATCGGTATGTTTGTTTCTTACATCTTTTATGAGATTCTAGAGCGATATTTTAATATCTCAGATAAGCAAACGCAGGTTTATTTTATACATTATTTACTTCTTTTAGCACAAGCTATCATTATCTTTTATCTACTAAAATCTTTTAGGAGAGTTTCGTGACATACAGAAGTTGGTTTGATACGCATTTCCTAAAACATAAAAAGATAGTAGATAAACTGACAGAAAAGAATTACACAAAAAAACAAATCATAGAGTACTTTGACTTTGATAATATGGTAAAAAATGAGAAAGATTTTTGTCTACTTTATGCAGAGAATAAAAAGTGTCATGAGATAGAAAAACTCAACTGTTATCTTTGTGCTTGTCCTCATTTTCGCTTTGATGACGAGGGGATTAAAAAAAAGAGTGAGTTTACAATTTATAGTGAATGTGTCATAAATAGAGGTGAGATTTTTTCTTATGAA
>JALWYX010000007.1 GCA_027078415.1 Thermoanaerobaculia bacterium | reverse complement strand
CGTTTGTTACTAATGTAACAACTGCTATTTTATTTTAGTAAATTCATCTAATATCGTTCTGTAAACAACTTTATTCTACATAAAATGTTCTGCGGTTGTTGGCTTTTTAGTAAAAATTGTGGAGAGGGGTAAATTTTTGTAGCTCGGGAGATTTGGTTTTTGAAAAAAGAATAAAAAGTTTCGTTATACTGTTTGTACAATTTTTTGTACCTTTGTATAAAAACACGGTAGTAAAATTTTTTCTTTTTTTGCTTAAAGTATCTAAAAGAATGATTAGCTCTTAGAGAGCCAATTGCGCCGCTATAATACGGTGTTTGTGTTTATAGGTAATTTTGTATTTTAAAAGTAACTAGAATGGTGTTTTTTAAAAAGCAACTGGATATAAAAATAGTTCAGTAGATTTTACTATATGGTACCTAAAAACGTAGCAAAAATTTCGGCTTATTTATTATAGGTAGCTACGGCTAGATATAATTATCCGGCTTATAGGATATATACTTTTAACAGTCTGTAGTTGTGGTTTTCTTTAATCGAAAATACTATCAATTTTATTAAGAAAATATCTATCATTGTGCACTTCAAGTTTTGGGCTTTTTAGAATATTCACATTATTTTAGCGTTAAGAAAATAACGTTTTTCACTTGACTTTTTTTTTTTTTTTTTTTTTACAATGCCAATGACTCTTTGAGGGGCCCTTTGAAGAGTTTTGTGAAAAATAAAGAAAGGAGGAAGGAGTTATGAAGGTTAAAGTAAGTTTGGTGATAGCTTTAGGCTTGTTTTTGGCTAGTGTAGGGCCGTTGTTTGCGTGTATGATATGTGATGGTAACATGTGGTGTAGACCACATGCTTACGGGTCGGAGTTCTGTATGTCTGATCAAATACCTAAAAGTGGCCAGCAAGGTTCCTTTTGTTTCGCTCACGGTAGAGACTGTGATAATTGGATTCCTGTGGGTGATTGTGATGAGCACCTTTATCCTCAGTGTACTGTAGTATACGCTAATCTATGGTATGAGCCTTGTTCTGAAGATAGTGAGGATAATAGTGGAAGTAGGAAAAGTTAGCTGAGTTATGTAAAGGAGGGTAGGATGAAAAGGGTACTCTTGCTTCCGCTGCTGGTAGTTTTGTGCAATTCGTTCCTGTCTGCAAGAATTGGAGAGGTTAGGGTGAAATTTTTCTCCGGAGAGGAAAGTGAAGGAGTTATAGGTATTCTTAGAAACGAGGACAACGATAAATCGGTTGTGACGGTGCACAAAGGTTTAAAATCGGGCGATTTTACTTTTGACATAAGAGAAGGTAAATATATGCTAATATGCTTAAGGTATTCTTTTAATAACTCTTTACAGATACATCCTATAGATGTAAATAGCAGTTCTGTTACGGAGGTAGCGTGTAAGGGTATACCTGATAGCGATCTTATAGAGGTAAAGGGAACTGTAATAGACAAAGAAACAGGGCTACCTATAGCGGGGGCTAAAGTGGGAGATTACCCTTTCATTTTACCCTCCGAAATTTTGCCACATTATAGCCATCCCGTAAAGAAAAGAAAGGAAAAGAAGCCCAAATACGATCTAGGTGATGTAGCGAGATTTCTAAAAAGTTATAATTTGGATAAGTACGTTTATTATCTTACCGATATAAAGGGTAGGTTTAAGACGTTTGCTTACACAAAAGCGGTTTCGGCTTTTAGAGCTATTAATTTTACAGTTTTTGCCGACGGTTATGCTCCTTTTTTTTACGGAAAGAGAGTAAGGGATCTTAGCGAAATAGAAGGTTCTGTAGATGTAGGTACTATAGAGTTGGTTCCAGCGAGTAGTTTTAAGCTTACTTTTGTCCCTTCTTTAAGGGAAAAAGAGCCTATTTACTTAGAACCTGTAAACACTGAGATAGAGGGCTTTCCTGAGAGATATCTAGTACTGTCACCTTACCGGAATTTTGGGACCTCTTCGTGGGCTCCTGTTTTTGTAAAGGACAACTTTATGTGGTCTTTTATTTATCCTTGGATATACGCAGTTAAATGGAGGGTAAAAAAAAGCGATAAACCTCACCGTGTTGCAGATTTAACTTCTTCTTTAGCAATGTATGAACTAAAGGAGAAAGATAGTAAGGAGATCAGTTTAGATATAAATGAATGTGAATATGGAATTAGAGTTGTAGGGGTTGATAATGAAGGTACAGATATGGATAAAGGAGATTTTGATATTTCTATTGGTTGGAGAGGAAGGTATTTAGTGGCTAATTCTAGGAGTTTTCAGGAGCTAAAGAAGGGGATAAAAGTTAAAGATATAGCTAGAGGTAGGAGTTTTATAACAACTTCTGTAAGGTATGGAGATGCTGAAGAGATTTTTATAAAGGAGGCAGGTATAAGGTACAAAAAAAGGCCATCTACTACCTACTTCTACTCGAGGGTTGAGATGGAAGATTGCCCTAATGACAGCAAAATAACTGTTAAATTAGAGGATGGTGAACTTTCTTTTGTTATAAGAGATGAAGAAGGTGAAAGTGTAGAGGATGCTAAAGTTTTTGCGTATTTGTACAAGCAAGGTTATGAGCCTTCGTTTGAGTGTGAGACACGTAGCAGCGGAGAAGGTAGAGCTGTATGTAAGTATTTAAGGAGAGGAGAGTATTTAGTTTTTGTTCATCATCCTCAAAAAGGGTATTTTGGCCCAGAAAGGTTTGCAACTAGCACAAATAGTTATCAGATAACGCTTAAAAGGGGTAAAGATATCGAAGTTGAGTTGTTATCTCCTGAATATAAGTCTGTTGGTGAAGGTGTATTTATAATTGCTACTTTAGCTGATACTCCTATCAGTTTAGATAGTACTTTGATGTTAGAAGGTGAAGAAGAGAAACCTTATAGAATATTGGGTCCTCCTAGTGATAAGGAGGAGAGATATGTGGCAAAGTTTTCCAACCTTCCTTACCACGATATATATCTTTTTCCTGAAACGCAGATTGGTATGTTGGGGAAGGGGTGGAGTAGAGAGGCTATGTTTCTAGATGCGGAAAAAAGTGGTAGTGTACAGTTAGTGCTTGGAACTGGTAGTGGTGCTGCTGTGTTTGAGGGCAAAAACACAGGGATTGGGTTTGATGACAGTTACCTAGTATCGATTTGTAAAAAAGGAGAGAAATGTTTACCACCTTTGTTCTATGCTCCACAGATAATTTCTTCTCCGACAGGAGGATTTGTTATACCAGGTTTATCAGCTGGGGAGTACAAGGTAAAACTTATTCCTATAGATTTAGGTGAAAATAGAAAATCATTAGAGTCTCCGTTTTTTAAAATTTATCCCGATCAACACACTATTGTAAAAGAAGGAAGTTTCAGGAAATAGCCAGTTTTGTTCAGTTTTTGGTGTTTTTAAAACTTTCAAAGATAAAACAGTAACCTTTAGCAATATGTTTTAAGTGTATTGCAAAAAAAGTAAATAGCTAAATAAAAGTCGCTCTAATTTTGACAATCTATTGTAGTAAACGGTACAGAATAGCTCTCTTGAGTTGACAATGGTGTTGTTGTAATACCGTTACGGTATATAGCAATTTGTGGGTATTGCTGTAAATGTAGTTAATTAGTTTTAAAGCCAGAGTATTTATTAACCCTTCTAAGGAAACTAAGCTATTTATATTTGCGAACACAATTCTAGAATAACGTACATTGGAAAACGTTTTCTGAGATAGAGTGTGTAGTTTAAGTTGCTCAATAGTGAATCCGTTTTTGTGTTTTGTATTGTAATCTCTGTTGCTATTTTTAGAGCCTGGTAGTTTAGCAGGTTAGGAGATTGATTATAGTTTTTCCTTTTTATCTTGAGTTCCCGTGTTACTTATACGATCTACTAAATACTTTTCCACATGTTTTATTGACAAATTACAAAATTATCGTACAGATGAGGTAGTTTTTTATACTTATGCTTCATCAACTTAAAAAGTACAGAGTTTTTTCAAGAACAACCTATTTTTTGTATTTAGGTTTTATTTATTTTTTCTGGAATGTAATAAAAAGAGTAACACTCCCAGCGTATACTAGTTAAGTTATTGAGTTTATATTGTTTTTTTATGGTAGAGGTGACAAACAGTTGTAGATAAGTTTTTGCTTTAAAACAGTTTTAAAATGGCCGCTTGAATATTGTAGTTTACTATATTTAGGGGAATTTCTTACTTATTTTAGCGGCATGGAAGTGTTTACTCTAGCCATTTACCAGCGGGGCCGACGTTATGTATATGTACAAGTTGTGCTCCTAGGTGTCCTGTTTGTGTAACCATATAAGAAGCTACTAGACTGAAAACTAGAGAAACACCTATCAACGTTAAGTGCCACTTTCCTTTTCTGAAAACTAGAACCAGCGCTGTGGCAATTAGAGCCAGAGCGGAAAATATTATTGTTTGTTCGGCATAGTATTCGTGCAACTCTAGAACTGTGTTAGCTGGTTCGGGTAGTTCAGCTGTATGAGGATGAAATAGTTCGCCAGCTAGGTACCCGCTTATTGTGCCCGATGCGAGAAGAAGAAGATTAACTACCATTAAAACGTTACGTGCGTTCTTCCATAGCAAAGCTATAGCGCTTAAGATGAGAGCAAACGGTATAGTTACTACCGTGACGTGTACTATAAGAGGATGTAAGTTGGGAAACGCTTCCAAAGGCGCAGGGACCTCAATTTCTTTACCTGGAAGAGATTGTTGAAGTAGGTTTTCATCCTCTTCGGTGTAAGATATACTTTTTGTACTCTTTTCTTCGTCGTCATCTTCTTCTGACTCTACCTCTGTAATTGTTTTTTCTATTTTTTTGTCTTTTACTTTTTCCTTTTTTTTATGATTACTATGGGCATAAGAAAAGTTGGTATAAGAAACTAACATTAGGCTCACTAGTAGAAATATACTGTTTTGCATCACTTTTGTAGTTATCAGCTTACATAAAGAAATTAAATAACTCATTTTCAATCCTCCTTTTTTCCTTTGTTTATCAACTCTCTTAATATACCTTCTAAAGATTATTCGATTCTATAGCTTTGTCGGTTTTCATTAATCCTCCTTTTGTATGAAACGTTGAAGCTACTAATACAGCGATAGCAGGTAATGTGTAAGTTGCGTGGTAACTTGTTGTTACTTTATTGTTACTACAATAGTGGTATATTATTGCTAGATTAAACCTTGGGTATAGCTATCTAATGAATATTTCAGTTGTCTAATCTATTAACTTAAAGTTGTTTGCTTTTGCTTTAATTTATTAGAATCTGTGTATCTAATTTTGTGACTAAATAAGGTTTACTTTAAGTTTTTCTGGTATACGTTGAACTTTCTGTCGCGTATATCTGTTTTGTTATGTATAAAGTTATCATACTCACTGTTTATCTCTCCATTGCGGAGGGTAGTAACTTCTATAGCCTGAATAATACTCCGAGTATTACCATTGTTATTGAGAAAAATATAATGAGAACGTTATAGATATGTAGTTTTCTTTTGTTTAATTCAACTTTTTTTAGGAAAGAACTCTGGTATCCTACCAAAGCTATGATGATTATTATAACAGCTATTTTTGTATATATTATATGAAGGTCGGTGTTATCGAAGTTTGTCCAGCTAGTGATACGGTGATTGGCAAGTATTATTCCTGTTATAAGTTGTACAACTAAGGATGTCATTCCCAGAGGGTGAAATCTCTTGTACACTGAGTGGATTAGGTCTGATGAATAGTTCTTCGACAGGTAATACACTGTTAGGTATCCACCTACCCATACAGCAGCTCCTAATAGGTGAAGCAGTAAAAGTATCAGATACATAATTTACAACAGTTCCGGTGCAAGGTTAGTATATCTTATGTAGATGAATATTAGAAGTGTTCCTTTACAGTTAGTAAGGACTTGTGCTGTAGAAACGCTATTTAAATTAGAGAATATATATCCTGCGTATCTCCAGGTAGATGTTGATGATCTTATGTTTAGGCATTTTATGTTGAAAAACCATAGCTATATAGAACTTGCCAGTTTTTTTTATTTTCGGTCCGGTATCTCGCTGTTTAAAACGGTACGTAGAGTATGGGAGCTGTGGGGTATAAAGTCTCCAAAAGAGGTTCTGTTTCTAGATTTTGGAGCAGGTAGTGGTAGAGGTACTAGGTTCTTTATAAACTACTTTACGCCTGAGAACGTTTATGTATCGGAAGTGTTAGAAAGTGCACTTGTTTTTCATAGAGCTATCTCAAAAGTAAATACTTTCCCTTCCTGTTTTGAACCTGAAAGATTAAAGTTTCCTAGGAAGTTTGATCTAATTTTAGCTTCCTCAGTTTTTACACATTTAACTGCTCGTCATTTTCCTAAATTTTTAAATAAGCTATTTGACGCATTGAGTCCGGGTGGCTTGCTTCTGGTAAGTGTGCATGGAAAAGATACGCTTTTACCTGGTAGAGAGATGGATGAAGAAGGAATCTACTGTGAGAGAATCCCAGATGAAGAATTTATCGATCCTTTACCAGAGGATTGCTATGTAACAACGTGGGTTACAGAACAGTATATGGAAAAATTACTGAGAGGATTGCAGGCGTATTATCTTTATTTTCCTAAGTTGTTATGGGGAATTCAAGATCTTTACGTGATAGCGAAAAGGGAATTGAATCCAATGATGCTCACTTATGAGCCTATAGGTTTTGTTGATAAGGTGACTTACACGTTAGATACTTTGATAGTAGAAGGTTGGAGTGCTACTCTGGATAAAAGTACTCCAACGATAGAACTTTTTGTGGAAGGTTCTTTTTTAGCAGATACTACTCCTTTTATAGAAAGAGCAGACGTGCAAGCCGTTTATAAAAGCTACAAAATAGGTTCAAAAACGGGTTTTAGATTAGAGATACCTATCTCTTATGATATTAAGCCTTCTTCGAGTGTTCTGATTTATTCACGGAGTAATGCAGAGAAATTAGCTTTGTTGGGAGGCAGTTTAGAGGGGTTAGGAAGGTTTAGTTATGCTAAGCAGTTGGAGGTAGAAAATGAAAAACTAAAACGTCGGATAGGTGTTAAAAGAGCACAGTTGGGTGCCATGTGGTGGCGTGCAAGAGAACGAAAACTGAAGATAGAGCATCTAGAGGCCCGAATAGCTGCTATGGAATCTAGTTTTTTTTGGAGGTTACGTAACGCTTGGTGGCGTTTTAGAGAATTTCTAGGTATAGGAAAAGTTGACAATTTACCATAAGAACCATTTATACACCCAAATATACGCTTTTTATGATAATATCCTTGCTGTAGTAGGAGGAGATCAGAATGAAAAAAACGTTTAATGTAATATGCGCATTTTTAGCAACAAGTTACCCACTTTTTTCCTCTGCTTATCCATTTACAGCTTCGTTACATTTAGGAGGCTTTGCTTCCACTGTACTTGAGAAGCCAAGAGCAACAGAAAACTTCTTTTTACAAGGTAAGTTCCAGTTTAACCTGGATTCTTCAAGAGAAGTAGCCGTAAGAATTGGGCGTATATCGTTTGATAAGAACGATTTGTTCTCTTCTATAAGTGATCCAACTGTTACGTTTGCTACCGTAGTGGGAGGTTACAGTTTTCCTATCGATACATACGAATCAACAGTTTTTCTAGGAGGTGGAGTTTACTCTGTAAAAGGAGATAGAAAGAAAGATACAGGAGGCATAACACTGGGGTTTGGTTCTCTTTTCCCTATTACACAAAGAATAGATATAGAGTTTGAACTAGCACTCCATTATCTATTTCTAAATCCTCAAGAGTTACTAGCTACCGCTAGTGTAGGTGTAGGACTAGATTTTTAAGAGCAATTCTTCGAAACTAGTAAACATAAAGAATAAACTTAGAAGGTGTTAAACGGCATTAGTTTTTCAATTGATATGCCTTTAAAAAATAAGAAAGTAATACTCACTTACTGCTATCCTGCCTATAAGAGCGTGTGTTCTATTATCCACAAGGACTTAATATGGTTTTGTTTGGAATTTGTAGCTCCACACCCACTTTTTGATACATGCTTTTTCTTAGATATTGTGTGTGTTTAAGTATATTTTTTTGCACGAAAAATTCACGTTTCCCTGAATTGTTGGTAGTTTGTTAACTACATGGTTTTAGAATGTAGCTAACTTAAGTATACAAGAGGGTTTTTTATGTTTTACCTGTACTTGGATCAGGAAAAGAAATGGGTATTTTGGTTGAACCGAATAATTTGTTTTTATGTGAATTTTGCTATTTTTTTAAAAAGTGTTGAAGTTAAGGTGTTCTAGTAAGCGTGTTTTAAAGTAGGGATATGTAGGAGATTATTCTTTTGAGTCTAAAAAGGGTGAGGATTCTTAAATAATGTGAAGGGGAAAGTTGACTTTTTGTAAGAAAAACCAATTGTATGGTACAACTTGTTATTTTTGAAATAATTTTTGATTGGAAAAGATTACTACTGTTTTTTTCTCAGTTATTCAAATAAATAGATTTGATATTTTTTCTATGAAGTTGTTAAAAAATTTTTCTTAATACTTAGATTTTTAATTTTGGATCTCAAATGCTGTCTTGTAATTAAGACTTTGTTGAGCATTTTGGAGAACGATCTACAACGTTTTCACTTAGATTAGTGTTTTTGATCTGTTGGGTATTCTAAGCTTTAGAATTTTCTTTATTGCAAAAGTTTTGTACTCGATTATTAGTATTGAAACGTTTTTCACTTGACTTTTTTTTTTTTTACAATGCCAATGACTTT
>JALWYX010000006.1 GCA_027078415.1 Thermoanaerobaculia bacterium | reverse complement strand
GTAAACTATACAACGAATACGCGGAAGTTATTTACCATTTTTACATTTTAAAGTAGTTAAAATATTAAATATTAAGGAATGTCCGTTAAATTTATAAGGGTAAAAAACGCTCGAGAGCACAACTTAAAGGGGATAGATGTAGATATTCCTAAGGGGAAATTAGTAGTTATAACAGGTGTATCGGGTTCAGGAAAATCGTCTTTAGCGTTTAGCACTATATATGCCGAAGGCCAAAGGAGGTATATAGAGTCTTTGTCATCGTACGCCAGGCAATTTCTAAAGCAGATAGAGAAGCCTAACGTTGATGCGATAGAAGGTTTATCCCCCACTATTGCTATAGAGCAAAAATCTGTATTAAAAAATCCCCGTTCAACTGTAGGTACAGTAACAGAGATATACGATCTTTTAAGGCTTCTTTTCTCCGCTATAGGCAAACCTCGCTGCTACAAATGTGGAGGAGATGTGCGTTCTGCTACTATACAAGAAATAGTAGATTGGATCTTGAAGCTTCCATTGAAAAGTAAGGTTATAATATCGGCTCCAGTTGTAAGAGGTAGAAAAGGAGAGTATAGAAAACTATTTACCAACCTGCTTCAGCAGGGATTTATCAGGGTGCAAGTAGACGGGCAACAATACGATATATCGTTGAGTATCCCAGAGCTAGATAAATACAAGCAACACAATATAGAAGTAATAATCGACAGAGTAGTTATAAAAGAGGGTATAAAAAGTAGAATAGCTTCATCAATAGAAACAGCGTTACAATTAACCAACCATATAGTAGCTATAGAGGTTGTTGGAAAAGAAAGCAAGCTGTTTTCTACACAAAATATATGTCCTACCTGCGAAATATCTCTTCCTGAGATTAACCACAGGTTATTTTCATTTAACAGTCCTTACGGAGCTTGTCCACATTGCACAGGCTTAGGCTCCACTATGCAAATAGATCACTCTCTTGTAATACCAAACCCTAAAAAATCTATAGAGGAAGGAGCAATAGCACCTTGGGCTAGTAGTAGAAATAGAAAATTTAAGATGGCTATGCTTCGATCTTTAGCAAAACAACTCAAATTCGATACAAAAACCCCCTGGTACAAATTACCCGAAGATGTAAAAGAAATCATACTTTACGGGAGTGGCGATAGACTATTTCATTTTGAGATAGAAGGGAAAAGATCGGTGTACAAATGGAAAGGTAAATTCACTGGAGTTATCGAATCTTTACTTAACAAACAAGAAGAAAATTCGAAAGTTGCACGTTATATGGTAAAAGATATATGTCCTAAGTGTAAAGGGAAACGTCTGCGTCCTGAAGCTCTAGCTGTTACCATAGAAAACAAAAACATAATAGATTTAACAACTTTAACCGCAGAACAACTTTTATCGTTTTGTAATACTTTATATAAAAAACTATCTCCAAAAGAAAAAAATATATCCAAAAAACTATTCAAAGAAATCACACAAAGAACAAGTTTTTTATGCGAGGTAGGTTTAGGATATATAACTCTTGATAGAGCAACCTCTACTCTATCTGGAGGAGAAGCTCAACGTATAAGACTAGCTACACAAATAGGTAGCAGCCTAAGCGGAGTTATATACGTGCTGGACGAACCTTCTATAGGCCTGCATCCTAGAGATAGCGATATACTTATACAAAGCCTAATCAAGCTGCGAGACTTAGACAACACAGTTATAGTTGTAGAACATGACAAAGAAACCATAGAAGCAGCCGACTACGTAATAGATCTAGGACCAGGTGCCGGGGCAAAGGGAGGTTATCTAGTAGCAGCAGGCCCACCAGATCATATAAAAAGAACAGCTCATTCTTTAACAGGGAAATATCTACGTGGAGAAGACAAAATTACCCTGTATAAACGTAGAAGACCTACAGACAAATACCTAACAATCCGATCCGCTAAATGTAACAATTTAAAATGTATAGATGTCAATTTTCCTCTTGGGTGTTTTACAGTAGTAACTGGAGTATCAGGTTCCGGCAAAAGTAGCTTAGTCTCTGAAACAGTGGCAAAAATATTAAAGAGAGTTTTCTATAAATCGCTAGAAAAACCTGGAGAATATGAAGCAATAGAAGGTATAGAACAGTTAGATAGATTTGTATTAGTAGACCAGTCCCCTATAGGTAAAACACCTAGATCCAACCCAGCTACTTACACAGGAGTATTTACCCCCATAAGAGAACTTTTTGCCTCCACCACTCTGGCTAGAGCTAGAGGATACAAAGCGAGTAGATTCAGTTTTAACGTCAGAGGCGGTAGATGTGAAGCTTGTCAAGGAGCAGGCGAAATAAAAGTTGAAATGCACTTTTTACCAGATGTATATGTAAGATGCGACGTATGTTCCGGGAAGAGGTACGACAGAGAAACTCTGGAAGTTAAATATAAAGGAGTAAACATATACGAAGTTCTAGAGTTAACAATTGACGAAGCCTACTCATTATTTGAAGATATACCTACAATAGCAAAAACTCTAAAACTGCTACAAGATATAGGACTTGGATATATAAAACTGGGACAACCAGCAACGACTCTCTCAGGTGGAGAATCCCAAAGAATAAAACTAGCAGCAGAACTTAAAAAGAAATCTACTGGCCATACCCTATACATACTGGACGAACCTACTACAGGACTACATTTCTACGATATAAAAAAACTGCTACATATCCTCCATCTTTTAGTAGACAGAGGTAATACCGTAATAGTAGTAGAACATAACCTTGACGTCATATACAACGCGGACTGGATAATAGATCTAGGACCTGAAGGGGGAGAAAAAGGAGGATACATAGTAGCAACAGGCACACCTGAAGATATAATGCTACATCCTTCTAGTTTCACAGGAAAATACCTACAAAAACATATTCAGTCGTTTCTCAACAAAAATCAAATCCCCGAAACACCCAACACTTTACTAGCCAAAAAGTAAAACAAAACCTCTACCCTCTTTAAATCCAAAAATTACACTTCTATCCCAAAAAGGAAAAATCTTTAAATATACACCCCAAACCGCAAAACAACTCTATCCAAAATTCTCTAGCACACATATACAGTTCCTCAACTTCTTTGTAAAATCAAAACTCTAAATCTGCCAACTATTCTCACAAAGCTATAAGCAAAATAAAAAGAGATCCAAATTTAGCTATTATATTTAGTAGTTCGAGGTATTTTTTGTCTATCTTTTACTATTCATGCTTAGACAATTTAACTCCACCTACTGTAAGTACAGCTATCTAACACTTCAAATTTAATTTTAAAAGAAAGGTTATTACATAGGCAAAATACTTTTTCAAACTTATACTATAACCTCTATAAGAAAAATTGCCAACCAGGATTTAGGTTTTAGTAAAACTAAAAAATAGCTTGGTTAGCTATTATAAGAGTAACTTTTCTCCTTCGATACAGTCACACACAACAAAACGGAGGAAGTTTTATTGGAAAACTTCCTCCGTTTAAGACAAGTTTACAGATCCAACTTACGGAATACCCCAATCACCTCCTACAGGTAACTCACTGCCATCTACTGGCCCGCCGCTTGAGGGAGAATCGTTATTACCAGCTGGTATAAGAGGAGTTCCGTTATCGTCGGTAAGATCAGGTAGTTTTGGAGTATCAGTTTTATCTACTTCATTACCTTTTTGTTCTTTAATGTTTTTCAACACATCTATAGGAGGTACTCTAAGGATTTTTCTAATTTGCCTTACAGCAGCGGGGTGCACTGTAACTACACCTTCAAGATTTGGGTGATAGGCAGTTTGTGGGATACTACTCTCAAACATAAATTTGTACAGGTTAACTTGAGGTATATTACTACCGAACGTTTGATTTATAGCTTTTATAAATTCATTTGCAATAAAGGCGTATCCGAACGGTGTAGGATGTACACCATCGTACGAGAATAAACCTCCAGTTAAAAATTTAGTAGAGAACGTCACTCCTCCTACTTCCAGACCTCTGTGAGCTATTATGTCATCAAAAATCTGAGCTACATCTACCAATGCAGCACCTACCTGCGCTGCGGTACTTCTTATAATCTCGTTAAACTCATTGGTACGATTCCTTATTTGAGCAACCTCATCCTCTGTAAGAACGACCTCATCAGGAAGAGGCAACCCTGTTCCTCCCAACTCTACTGGTATTCCTATACCTTGCTTAAGTAGAGAAGATGCAGAAAGAAGGACGAAATCGTTGCTTGTTAACCTTTCACCGTTAGGTCCTATGTAGAATACTAATTCGCCTCCTATTCTAATCGGTTTTTTTGTAACAGGATCGACTACATACGGAGGTATAGTTGTAGCGAAGGGAATTGCTGTAACGCTAGGAATTGTAGCTATAGCCATTTTAGCGCCTATAGCTGCGAAAGTACCTACAACTGTTTTAAAATCAACTTCGAAATCTTCCTTCCTGGTAAGAGTCACACCATCGATAACTATACCACTAGTAACAGCTCCCAAAACGTCGTTATTACCTATCCATATAGTAACGAAGGTAGGTTGTAAGCTAGCTGCTTGCTGTAACGCTGTATACCCCAGCTGCCTTAATATAAGATCGTGCATTCCACCGTTATCCGTGGTCGTTGCGACTGTATCTCGCACTCTAGCTCCAGGAACACCTAGATTATTGTAAGGACGAGGTAAAAACAAATTAAGAGGCTGTCCAAAAGTGTTGGAAGATGGAACTATTGTAGGCCCCAGATCAACTAGTTGTAAAACCGGCGGTATTCCGGGAGACCCTACAAGCGGTTGTTCAAAACCTTCGTCTGTACCCATAGCTTGACGGTAGATGATAGCTGGAAAACTATTGCGTTGAGCCCACTCAACCAATCCTCCATTCATAAAACCCGCCGTCAAACTATCACCAATAGCAACATACATAGAAAAATCTACTCCCTGAGCCATAAGTAAGCTAGAAGTTGTAAAAAACACAGCGAAAAACAATTTTCTAAACATGATTTCCCCCCTTTTTACATATTAAAAGTGAAACCTAAAAGCCACGCATCAGAAGAATAGCTTCCAAAGAATCCGTCTTCCTGTTCTGTCAACACGCTCCTACCTTTAAAATCCACAAAGAGAAGAGCTATATCCCAACCTAATCTATCACCCTTTCTCCCGTAACCTACACTGTATCCCATACGATCAGCATCAGCCAAAATAGGACCTACATCTCTAGCTGGCTGAGGCGACTCATCAGTATATATACCAAATCTCCACTGACTTGTTTCTTCTCCTATCCTAAAACCTAAACGATAATTGTAAACATCGCTCCAGCCGGTATTTCTAATTTTATCTGGTAAGCCAAAACTGTCATCAAGATCGATAACCAATCTATCAAACGTACTCCAACCGGTCCAATTGATATCAATTTCCATAAGAAAAGTAGGAGAAAAGGAAAACGCAAACCCCAAACTAGCCATAGCTGGGAAACCTATAGTGGCTGTTCCACCTATAGGAGTATTAAAAGGTAAGGTGTTCGCTACAACCTGATCCAGTTCAGCGTTACCCGTGCTAATTTGATTTAGAAGAAGAGTGCCCTCATACTTTATATCGATAGGACTTCTATAAGAAAAACCTATACTAAACTTGTCTCCAATTTTAGACAAAAGGCCAAAAGTAAACCCAAAGCCGGTGGCAAAATCGCTACTTAACGAAGCATCCGCAACATCTACAACTTGAAAGGTGAAAGGGTTAACTGTTGAAAGCCTATTTTTAAGCAGAACGTCGGAGAATCTGGTTATAAATCCGAATCCAAGACCAAAGTTACTTGAGACTTTCCAACCTAAGTTTAGCCCCATATCGAACGATCTAATTTCAGACTCGTAGCTTATAAACCTTCCAGCCCAACTATCAACATTATCCCATCTAAAAGCCAATCCGAAAGGAGAGTTGAGAGAAAATCCGAAAGTCCATTTATCTCCTATAGGTTTAACCCAGTAGAAGTGGGGAGGGAAGAAAATCTCGTTTTTAATTGATCCCCTACTATTTACTCCTGGGAACGGATCAGCACCACTAAAAGAAGAATCAGGAGATATAAGGGTCAATCCCGCAGCCCAACCTCCCTCTAGGAAAGCCAAACCTCCAACATTATGGAACATGGCTGAAGGATCATCGGCTTGCGCAGTAAACGCTCCACCCATCCCCATAGCCTTACTTCCCTGCTCAAATATACTAAAACCCGCAGCAAATAACGTCGCTCCACTACATATTCCAGCTACTAAAACAAAAACTAGTCTTTTCATTTACTTATCCCCCCTTTCATTTAAACTTTTCCACTTTATCTAAACTCTTCCAGTTTATATACAACTTACGTAAAAGATTAAGATCTATCTTTTCTATATCAAAAATAACAGTATCTGAATTTTTCAAGTTGTTGTAACCGCGCATCACTCCTACTACAAAACATCCAGCAGCTTTAGCTGCATCCACACCAGCTTGAGAGTCTTCTAATACCACACAACCCTCACCACACAACTTTAATCTCTCTAAAGCATACAAATAACCTTCAGGATGAGGTTTACCCTTCTTTACATCTTCAGCAGCTACAATAACATCTACCAAGTCCCTAACTCCAGCTACCTTTAAGACAGAAATTATTTCACTTTTTAAAGCTCCACTTACAATACCTACCTTTATTTTCTCTTTTTTCGCATCCCTTATTAACTCTATAACAGATGGCACTATTGGAAAACCATTTCTTTCAAAAAACTCGTAATACAAAGTATTTTTCTTTCTAACCAAGAAATTTATATACCTTTTATCCCATCCCAACGAATAAAACTCGTTCAAAAAAGTAAAAACGTCCCTATCACAAAGTCCCACACAGCGAGTGAAATAAACAGCATCATCCAGATATACTCCATGATCTTTCAATATAACAGAAAACAGTTTTAAATGAAGACTCTCATCATCCACTATTACACCGTTAAAATCCAAAAGTAAAGCTTTGAATGATCCAATTTCGATCATTAAAAACTACTCTTTAGATGACTGATCGGTCTCTTTATTAAAAAGTTTTAATATCTCTTGATTATCTTGAGCGTAATCTTTTGGAGACCTACCACTATTATCCTTTATATCCGGATCTGCACCCTTTTTAAGAAGTAAATCAGCCACCTCTAGTTTTTTTGCCATAACAGCTAAATGCAAAGGTGTTTTACCTTCTACATTCTTCTCGTTCACATCAGCTCCACGTTTTAATAACACTTCCACTATCTCCTTAAATCCTCTATAGCTAGCCTCGTGCAGAGGAGTAAAACCATTTTTCGCTTTTACATTAGGATCAAGACCGCGGGTTACAAGCAATTCAACCATAGCAGTAGGGCTATAATCAGACCTACCACTAATTGTAGCCAAATGTAAAGGCGTAAATCCATCTATATTCTTAACCTCTATATTAGCTCCTCGTTCTAACAACATTTTAGCTATATCTACAAATCCTCTCTCAGACGCTACATGTAAGGGAGTATTTCCCCTATCGTCAGCTAAATTAGGATCTGCACCTTTATCTAGTAGAAGCTTAACTATATTAGGATTTCCTTTTTCTACTGCTAAGTATAAGCAGCTTTTACCTCCTTTCACCCTATGGTTAGGATCAGCACCTTTTTCCAAAAAAAACTTTACTAACTCCTCCTTTTGCTGCACAACAGCACTACAAAGAGGAGTAAAACCTGCTTTGTTTACAACGTTTACTTCCGCTCCTTTATCTACAAGTAAGCGCGCTATCGCATCGACTTTATACTCAGCATCTACACCCAAAGTAGAATGGATTAGAGGAGTATTACCATCACGATCTACCTCGTTAGGATCAGCACCTTTTTCCAACAACATCTTAACTATATCAGTCTTGCCTAATCTAACTGCTTCAACAAGCAACGAACGCCCATTTCTCTTTAAGTTTAAAACTTCTGGATTCTCAAGGCCTTTTGTAAAAGTTTCAATATCGTTACTTTTAATAGCCTCAAATAAGCTCTCAATTTCCACCTGAGATTGAGATTCCTGATCCTCCCGCACAACCTTTTCATCCTGCTTTTTACACGCAAACATTAGAGTAATTAAACATATTACCAATACCCTCATTTTATTCCTTCTCCCTCATTAGTTTCTCTCTCCAACAAAGAATTAAGATCAAACCAAAAATCAAAATATCTGCACATTTTCAATACCTTCGGGTAACTTAGTCTCGATATAAGTATTATTCTGTAATTTTATCAAATAATCTTTGTATTTCTCCTCAAACAGCTGTTCCCTAATCCTCCTCTCTATTTGACTTTCTACTTCTACTAAAGGTTTCACAAAACTGTCTTTCTTGTCTACCACCCTAATTATATGCCAATAATCACCTGTATCTATAGGCTCTGATACCTCTCCTACAGAGAGTTTCCAAACAACATTATCAAGCTCCCGGGCAAGCTCACCGGGCCTCATCCACCCAAGAGACAAGTAAACTACTTTGCTACTATCCGCATATGTAGATAAATTTACTTTTCCCTCTATCTTACCCTTTATACTCTTTGCCAAAGAACCATCAGGATCATCCTTCTTCGCTATTCTAAGCTCCTCTACCTTCACTTTAGGAGACTCGGTAAACTCTTCTTTATGCGAAAAGTAATATTTCTTAATTTCATCCTCGCTAACTGTAAGAGTAGGAAGGAAATCTCTGCTTATAGTTTTTTCTATAATAATACGTCTTCTAAACCGCTCTTCCCATTCACCCAAAGTTTGTCCACTCTGAGACAAAACCTGTATCAATTCCGTTTCGTCTTGAAGACCCAATTTTTTTAAAAATTCAAATTTTGCAGCCTGAAACTCTGCATCACTAACCTCTATCTTTAACTGATTAGCCCTATCTAATACAAGCATCTCCTCATAAA
>JALWYX010000005.1:7118-29529 GCA_027078415.1 Thermoanaerobaculia bacterium | reverse complement strand
ATGTAACTGCCATTAGAGCATCGCAATTAGGTTTTAAAACTGCCGTGGTTGAAAAAGAACATTTAGGTGGCATTTGCTTAAATTGGGGGTGTATTCCTACCAAAGCCTTACTAAAATCGGCACAAGAAGCGTCTATAAAGAAATTGTTATTCTGCTCTTCACACCTTATACCCAATTTCCCCAATCCTATTGCCACACTTTCTATTCTATTACTTTCTTTATACTTAAGATTTGAAACGTTTTTTAACACAGATCTACCTTTTGATACAGAAGCTACTACAGCTAAAGTAGGAAAAAGATCGGGACAATCTTTCACACAGAACTCGAACGGTTCAACGTTATGACCTTTTACGTACAAAGATCCGTCTTCACCCTTAATACAAGTAACTGAGGAAGCAAAGAGATCTACTATTGCTTTATCTGCTTGATAGCTATCTATTTGCAATCCTCTAATTTTCACCCATCCTTTTGTTACAATTGCTGCAGCGATAAAGTATGCAGCTGCAGACCAATCTCTTTCTATAACAATCTCGCTTTTTAACTGCTTAGTAGGGTATATAAATAGTTTCCCGCTGTTTTCCTCTATCCTCGCTCCGTAACTTCTGAGCATACTAAGAGTTAGATCAAAATATGGTTTGGATACCAAGTTATGCGGAATTACAACAAATTCTTCATTTCGGAAGGCTAACGAAATAACTAAAGCAGAAAGAAACTGGCTAGATAAAGAACAATCCAGCACAATCTCCCTTTTTTTTGGTGAGTTTACACCTTTTATCTTCACAGGCAATGTGTAAGGTGATGATAGGTATTCGAAACGGGCACCGAGCGATTCAAGAGCCAAAAACAAAGGTGTAAAAGGCCTCTCTCTAAGTCTTTTAGAACCATCTACAACATATTCACCTTCTTTAAAAGCCAAAACAGATACAACGAATCTAGCCATGGTACCAGAATCGTTACAATTTATATACACGTTATTAATTTTAGGAGGAGGGGAAAGGTACAATTTTGAACCTCTTTTCCTTACACCCCATCCAAAGGAGTAAAGGGCACGAAGGAAACTCTCACTATCATCTGAAGGTGTATAGAGAGAAAGTTTTGTAGGTTTCTGAGTAGCAAGTGCTATTGCTAAAGCCCTGTTAATACAACTTTTGGAAGCTGGAGGTGTTATAATTCCTGCCAATTTAGCTTTGGGAGATCTCCAGTATCTCATCTAAAATTACAAGTTTCTTTTGCTCCATCCATGGTGGTAGTATGTAGAGCCTTTTATTACCCAACCAAAGGTTTATTTCAACATGATAGTGACCTACCACTATCAGGTCGAAGTTGGGCAGAGTACTTACAAAATTAGCTATACGTTTGAAAGGAAGCTGCTTTTTAGAGTAAAAATTTTTATGGTTAAGATTCCTTTCAAACCATTTAAAAAGGTAAAAAGCATAGTCGGTTGGAAGTATTTCTACCAAAATTCGTACAAAAACAGACTTAGAGAACAGTTTCCAAAATTTATAAGAGAAATTTTTCTCATCTATTTCATCTCCATGCAGAAAAAGGATATTTCTACCGTTATAAGACAACTTTAGTCTTTTATCGACCCCGCTAAAGATCTTTGCATAAGGAGAAGAAGAAACAAAGAAATCTCTATTACCTTCTAAGTAATATATCTCTTTACCCAAAGTTCTCTGTTCTACCACGAAGTCTAAAAATATTTTTACAGCATCTGTTACAAACTTGGTATGTGCAACCCAAAAATCAAATATATCGCCCAGTAATATCAACATATCCCATCTTTCGCTCTTTAGATTATTCCACAGAGTAGGTTCAGGTTTAAAAGGGTGTAAGTGAGAATCAGCTACAAGTAGAATCGACACTTTCGTAATTACACGTTAGTTCGTTTAAAACCTTTTCAGCGAGAGGTGAGAAACTTTCCGCTAATATTTTTCTATACTCATCGTTACCAATAGGAACACCTTCATCCATAAACATAGATAAACTGTTATAAAAAGGCAGTTGTGCTAGCAAAGGTATGCCCAGATCGTTAGCGAGCTTAGCACCTCCGTTTTGAGAAAACAGGTATGTAGAGGAACCGCAATCTGGACATTTGAAGTAGGACATATTCTCTACTATACCTAATATAGACACGTTTACTTTTTCAAACATAGCTATACTTTTCCTAACATCCAAAAGAGCAACTCTCTGGGGAGTAGTAACGATCACAACTCCCGCAAGTCCTATTCTTTGGCTCATACTTATCTGTACATCGCCTGTTCCTGGAGGCATATCTACTATAAGAAGGTCCAATTCACCCCATTCTACATCCAGCACAAGTTGATCCAGAGCTTTTGCCACCATAGGCCCTCTCCAGATAACGGGAGTGTTTTCATCTACTATCATACCTATAGAGATCGTTTTAACCTGGAACTTTTTATGAGGAATCATTTTATTATTTTCAACCTTAGGAGGCGATACTATACCCATCATTGCAGGAATAGAAGGTCCATAAAGATCTGCATCCAAAAGACCTATCCTTTTACCCTTATCAGCAAGAGCTATTGCTAAATTAACAGCTACAGTACTTTTTCCTACCCCTCCTTTGCCGCTTGCTACGGCAATTGCACATTTTATATTAGACGGTAATATAGTTTTTCGTGAATAAGCCCGTGCATCAGGTTTAGGCAATCTAACAACAAAATGTAGGTCAAAATCTATACCAGATTTTTGCAAGGTGTTCTCTATACTGTTTTTCACCTCTTGAGCAGCTTTATAATTGGAGGATACTATTTCTACTTCGATGTAAACTTTTTCATTTCTATATGTAACCTCTTTGACAAATCCAAAAGAGACTATGCTACGTGAAGTACCAGGAAATACTACCCTTCCTAAAATTTCCCAAGTTTTTTTCTCTAAATCGTGCATCAATTAACCTCCCCAAGGTAAGAACTTATCCGTTCTCTAACGATCTTTTTTATGTAATTTACTTCTTTATCTGGATAAACCGGCTTTGAATATATAACCAGAATTTCTCCCGGTTTTATAAAAAAACTACCTTTCTGAACAATTTTATCGCTACCTATTATAGAAACTGGCACTATAGGTACTCCAGCCTTTTTAGCTAATCTAAAACCTCCTTCTTTAAAAGGCAACAATCTACCTTCTGACCTTGTTTCCTCTGGAAATATAACCAAAGATTTTTTCTCGTTCAACTTTAAAAGTGCAAGCTTGAAGCTTTTAACTTTTTTATACTTATTACTCCGATCAACAGGTACAAATCCTAAACTGTATAGAGCTCTTCCAAATATAGGTATATTAAAAAGAGTATGCTTTGCTAAAAAAAGAGCGTTACTTGGCAATGTGGCAAGCAGAGCGGGTATATCAAATAGACTTTTATGATTTGCCATATATATATAGAGTCCATCTTTTAGCAAAGGCTCTTCCTGGATCTTTGCCACTTTTACACCCGCCGCTTTTAGAAATCCTTTAGCCCACATACGAGCCATAAGATAAGCTAACCTTTTACTTTTCAAAAAAGAGAAAAATATAGCCAATACACCGAATATAAAAGTTCCTATAACTATGTAGAGTATTGTTACAGCACTAGCAATGTAAGTTTTCATTTTATGTTAAACTACTCTAACGGTGGGCATTCAAATTTTAGCAAAAACTACTGATATTCTAATAAATATAGGTCTTGCTGGCAAGCTTACCGTGCAGGCGTTTAAACTTTCTATTCTCCCACCGTACGAACTCCGAGAATGGATCAAACAGATGGAATCTATAGGAGTAAAATCTCTCGGGGTTGCAGTGATAACAACATTTTTTACAGGAATGGTATTGGCTCTTCAAACAGCCTTAAGTCTTCCTTCGTTAGGCGTAAAGTATTATATAGGCACTGTAGTTGCTAAATCTTTAACAAGAGAGTTAGGACCTGTACTTGTGGCGCTTATTGTAGGGGGTAGGATTGGAGCTGGGATGGCTGCAGAGCTAGGAACTATGAAGGTTACTGAACAAGTAGATGCTCTACGCGCCATGGCATCCGATCCTATAAAAAAGCTTGTAGTACCTAGATTGATAGCATCGCTTGTTATGTTACCTGCTATAACAGTCTTAGGAGATGTAGTAGGTATTTTAGGAGGGTTGTTTGTAGGAGTAACCCAGCTTTCTTTAACTCCAGGATTTTATCTCAGTGATGTAATAAACTCGCTTACCACAAGCGATTTTATAAGTGGAGTAGGAAAATCCTTCTTTTTCGCTGCCTTTATTACAATAATTGCATGTTACAACGGGTTGACAGCCAGTGGAGGAGCTAACGGAGTAGGAAGAGCTACAACTCAAACCGTTGTAGTTTCTTCGATCGTTATACTTATCTCCGATTTTTTTCTCACCAAACTCTTCTACTTACTCTTTTAAAAAATGGCTACCAAAAAACTTATTTTTGAAGTAAAAGAGTTGTACAAATCTTTTTCAGATAAGAAAGTATTGAAAGGACTGACTTTCAACATATACAAAGGAGAATCGTTTGTAATTTTAGGACGTTCAGGATGTGGTAAAAGTGTAACTTTGAAACATTTAAATGGACTCATAAGACCCGATAGAGGAAGCATTAAATTCGAAGGGGAAGAGATAACTTCTCTATCAGAATACGAGCTTTACAATCTTAGGAAAAAGGTTTCTATGCTTTTTCAGGGAGGGGCTCTTTTTGATTCTATGACCGTTTTAGAAAACATAGCCTTTCCACTACTTGAACACTCCAACCTATCTCCAGAAGAAATAAAGAAAACGGTACGAGAAAAGTTAGATTTGGTAGAGTTAGGCAATATTGAGGACAAATATCCTGCGGAACTATCTGGTGGGATGAAGAAAAGGGTAGCATTAGCACGAGCTTTGGCTATAGATCCAGAGGTGGTTCTATTCGATGAACCGACAACGGGTCTAGACCCTATGACATCTGCCAGCATTGCCCACCTTATAAGATCTATCCAAAAACAACTGGGAGTAACAGCTATAGTAATAACTCACGATATCCCTTTAACAAAAAAAGTAGCAGATAGGATAGCTTTTCTAGAAGGAGGTAAATTTATATTTACAGGTAGCTGGCAAGAAGCGATATCAGGAAAAAACTTGTTGGTCAAAAACTTTATAGAGGGTAAAAGAGAGGAGGAACTCGATGTTTGATGACCCAAGAAAAGCCCTGAAAGTTGGAGCAGTTCTGGCTGTTTCTATAACGATCTTTATGGTAGTTATACTTCTTATAGGTAAAAAAGAACACCTATTTCGCCCAAAAAACAGATACCATATGTATTTTAAAAACGTAACAGGATTAAACGAGGGTAATCCTGTACAACTTAACGGTGTTAATATTGGACAAATAAAAGATATTGCTCTTCCAGAAGATATAGAAAACCAATTTATAAAAGTGGAAATAGAAATAGATAGAAAGTACAGTGACCGCATACGTACAGACTCAAGGGCACGTATTAAAACTTTCGGGCTATTAGGAGATAAATATATATTCATCACCTCAGGAACAAAAAATGGTCAAATTATTCCAAACGGCGGAGAAATTCCAGTCTCTCAACCTACGGACGTTGAACGGCTGATAGCATCAGGTGAAGATGTAATGGACAACATTCTTAAAATATCAACTTCTTTAGCAAAGATTTTGGAACGTGTAGAGAAAGGTGAAGGCTTTTTAGGCGAAATAACTTTAAACCAACAAGTTGGTAGAAAGATAACATCAACGCTTCTGGATACTCTTGACTCTATAAAAGAGGTTAGTGACAAGATAAACAGAGGAGAAGGAATATTGGCCAAACTTATAAACTCTGAAGATATAGCAACAACTTTTAATAAAGTTATTAAGTTAACAGAAGAACTATTAAACGTTATAAAAGAAGGAGAAGGAATAATAACGGCTCTTTTAAAAGATCCCGAAATAAGAGAAGAGATCAAGCAAACTATTACAAATGCGAAAGAAACTACACAAAAAGCTGCATCTGTTAGCGATAAAATTGACGCTATGTTAGCATCCTCTGACGGTCTTATCATAAGATTGTTGAGCGACAAAAAAATTGCGGATCAATTTATAGCGGAATTGGAGCAACTCCTTTCAAACCTAAGAGCAGTTTCGGAGAAACTCAACTCACCAGAAGGAACGGCAGGCAAAATAATATCGGATCCTTCTATATATGAAGCTATAAATTCCGTTATTATAGGTGTTAACGAATCTAAAATATTACGGTTTCTTATTAGAAACAGGCAAAAAAAAGGAATGGAAAAGCAGCTAGAAGAGATATGTAAAGGTATGTAAGGAAAGGGTAAGAATGGATTTGATAACAGGAGTTGCAGGGTTTATAGGGTCTCATTTGGCGGAGAGAATCGTAACTTATCAAAATGAGGTAATAGGAATAGACAATTTTAATAATTACTACGACCCCCAGTTAAAAAGGGACAATATAAGAGCTCTTTTAAAGCACAAAAACTTTACTTTAATAGAAGGTGACATAACAGATCCAGTTTTAGTGGATGCTATATTTGCACGTTATTCTCCTCGAAGAGTTTTCCATCTAGCTGCTTGGCCAGGTATAAAAACCAGTGTTAAACAGCCTCTTATATACGTTAAAAATAACTTTAATGGAACCGCAGTTCTATTAGAGGCGGCTCGCAAATATAAGACAAAACTCTTCATATTTGCATCAACATCTTCAGTTTACGGCAATTCACCTGTACCTTTTAAAGAAGAATATCCAGCTGTAACCCCACTCAATCCCTACGCTACTACTAAAAGATCCGCAGAACTTTTAGTACACACGTACAATAGGTTATATGAGTTGCCAACAGTTATATTGCGATACTTCACAGTATACGGGCCTCGCCAAAGACCAGATATGGCAATAGCAAAGTTTACAAGTTTGATAGATAAAGGTCTAAAAGTAGAAATAAGAGGAAAAGGAGACTCAGCAAGAGATTATACCTACGTAAGCGATGCTATAAACGCTACCATTTCAGCTGCAAATGAAGAATTTAACGGAGAAACGTTCAATATCGGTAGCAACAAACCTATCAAACTGCTAGATGTGGTTAACATTATAGGCTCCTTTTTAGGGAAAACCCCCAATATAGAATATACTATACTAGGAAAAGATGAGGCTCCTATAACATGGGCCGATCTAACTAAAGCATCTAAGAAGTTAGATTACAAACCTACTATTACTATAGAGCAAGGAATAGAGAAATATATGGAGTGGTACTTTGATAGAAAAAACAAATGATACCAAAAGAGTGGTTATAACAGGAGGTGCTGGATTTATAGGTTCACATCTGGCACGTAGATTGGTAGAGGATGGACATATAGTAACGGTAATAGATAACTTAATAACAGGAGATTTAGAGAATATAGCTGATCTTATAGACCTACCCACTTTCGAATTCCTGGAACAGGATATAAATTCTATATCCAAAATCTCTGGGAAAGTTGACTATATTTTTCACTTGGCATCCATAGCCAGCCCAAAAGAATATTTACGTTATCCTTTACAAACGGCCGTTGTTGGATCGATAGGGACCCTCAAAATATTGGATATTGCTAAGGAAAAACGCGCTAGATTTTTACTCGCTTCAACTTCAGAGATATATGGAGATCCTAAGGTGCATCCACAAAGGGAGGATTATTGGGGCAACGTGAATCCTATAGGGCCAAGAGCAGTATACGACGAATCTAAAAGATTTTCCGAAACAGTTACTATCACTTACCACAGGTTAAATCTGGTGGATGTGAGAATAGCAAGAATATTTAACACCTACGGTCCCAACATGAGGAAAAAAGATGGAAGGGCTATACCAAATTTCATATTCCAAGCCTTAACAAACGAACCTCTCACCATTCACGGCTCAGGAAAACAAACACGTTCTTTTTGTTTTGTATCTGATATGATAGAAGGACTTATAAAATTGATGCAAAGTAACTACAGCAATCCAGTAAACTTAGGCAATCCAAACGAGGTGTCTATCTTGGAGCTTGCTAAAAAGGTGATCAAACTATCCAATTCTCGCTCTCAGATCACTTTCACAGATCCTATGATAGACGATCCTAAAGTTAGAAAACCAGATATATCTCTTGCTAGGAAAATACTCCAATGGGAACCAAAAATATCTCTAGAGGATGGGTTGCGACAAACTATTGCCCACTTCAGTCGCACTTTAGTGAAGAAAAAAGTACGGTAGGTGAACAAAAGAACTTTACGAGCTACATTTAAAATTGCAATTTTCACTTTTATCGTAATTTTATTCTGGTCTATATACAGATTCAGTTGGATAAACGAGTATGTAACAAAAGAAAACTTTATAAAACTGTTTAAAGAAATAAGAGAAAGTTGGTGGACCCCATGTCTTCTACTTTTTTCTTACGTAATATTTGGACTTTTAGGAATTCCTATCTCCCCTCTTATTGCTACAGGAGGTGTAGTATACGGAATTGCCTTAGGCATAGTTTTAAATACGCTAGGAACTATTATTTCCGCTATAACAGGTTACTTAATAGCCAAATATTTTGGGTACGAATTTATACAATCTGTATGGGGAGATAAAATATCAAATATAAGGAAAATCCTAGAGCAGAAAAATAATCTACGTTACCTGATACAAATAAGACTTCTTCCAATACCGTTTACATTAGTAAACTACTCTCTAGCGCTTAGTGGTATAAATTTTAAAATCTACGCGGTAGCTTCATCCTTAGGACTAGTTCCCTCGATGGTTTTATACACACTGTTTTTCGCTAAATCGTACTCCTGGATAACCACAGGTAAAAGAGAAGATCTCACTATAGCAATAGCAGCTATATTTGCTATAGTAGTGATGGTGCTTATTATTCCAAAGATCATAGATGTTAAAAAGTATCCCAAAAGTAATAACAACCCCTAATCTTTACAGGTTAGTCTTTCCATACGTTTACTCATCAAAGGTTGATTCTTTAATTATAATTATATCTATCTAATTCCTTTTCGTTCTTTAATCCCTTTTCGATACTTAAGCAATTTCTCTACTTGTGGTCTATCTAATACTATCTTTCCTCCTTTAGCGTATCTCTCGGGATCAAATTCCAGCGGTCTTATAACTCTTCCAAAAACCTCTTTAAGGGCTCGTGCACCCAACCTGGTTCTTCTACTAGCTTCCTGAGCTATAAACTCTATAGCTTCAGGAGTGAGGACAAGTTTAATGCCCTGAGCGGCAAAGAATTCTCTACTAGCCCTATAAGCAGAATCTGGAGCGTCTATAAATATCTTAACCAGATGATCAACATCCAACCTGTCAAATATAACCATAGCGTCAAACCTGGAGATAAACTGCGGTGACATACCGTAATCAAACAGATCTTCCAGCTCCAACCAATCGCGCAGATCAAACAGCAGTTCCTCCTTTACTTCACCGCTTTCTACAACAGTTACAGGTTGCAAGAAACCTTTATCTTTCCCTACAGTAACCCTATCAAACACTGTATCATACAGCCCTTCAAACGCCCCTGCACACACAAAGAGAATTGAAGAAGCATCAACGCTAACTACTTTGCCTCCAGCCCAGACGGGCAATTTTACTTCCACTATTTCGTTCTCCATAAGTGTAAGTAACGCTTCCTGCGCCTTTATTCCCCTTATATTAGGCCTATCTCCCAGATGTGTTCTTATCTTATCCACCTCGTCTACAAAAACTATTCCCTTTAAAGCTTTTTGTAGCAACTGATCAGGAGATAAATTTTTGTTTTTAAAGCGAGCCTGCTCAAGCAAACGCAATATAACACCTTCACCAGCTCTACCTTCTGTAGCCTCCTCTCCCAAGACGTTTGCATGAATTCTTATAACAGTTGACAACTTTTCCAACTCCTGATGAGATTCCAGATAATTCTCAACTGCTCTCATAAGAGTAGTCTTACCACTTCCAGAAGAACCTATAAATAAGATATTACCCACTTTAGTTCCAGCAAGTTTCTTCGCCAAAGCTACCGAGATCTCTCTTATAGCTTCCCTTTGCCCTATAACGTATTTAGACAAATGGAAAAAAATCTCTTTGGGAGAAGGTAACTTATTAACCATTTCAAAAAAATTTTATATGATATAAACTATCTTGCACTATGAAAATAATAGCATTTTGGGTGACCCTTACAATTATAGCTACAAACCTGTATGCTTTAGAAGAAGTAATGAAAATAGAAAAACTTCTCACTCAAGGTGCCTCTGAAGAGGCTTTATCTTTAGCAAACATGCTGGTAACAAAAGAGAAATCACCTCAAGCATTTTTAGCTAGGGGCAAGGTTTATCTATACAGAAATGAGAAAGAGAAAGCGATAAGAGATATAATAAAAAGCACTGAGTTAGACCCAACCCTCAGAGAAGCGTGGCTTCTTCTAGGAGGTGTGTTTCTAGCAAAAAAAAGCTACCAGCAAGCGTTACGAGCTTTTCTTAAAGCAGAGGAGTTAGATAGAAGCGATCCAGCCAATGACCTTAATATAGGTGCCGTATTGCTATTTAGTGGAGACGAAAAATCTGCAGAGACTAGATTCTCCAGTTATTTAGCCAAAACAGGTTTACCGAAAGATTACTACCTGGTTGCCAAAAATTACGCCTTTGTAGGGAATGTAGAAAAAGTAATAAAGTATCTACAAAAAGCTATAGAAGAGGATGAAAAAATAAGACGTTTTGTACGCAAGGATCCACTGTTCAACTTTTACAACAACCCTAATTTTTACGAGTTGATGAATAAAGACAATTTTATCGTACCGCCAAATTACTTTGTTAGCGAACAGAAATTTAAAATTCCTTACTCCTCAAAAGATCCGATATTGCTTTATTCTGTACTAGACGCTTTATACGTTCTTAAGGAGCCTTTTGATCCAGCAGTAGAAGTAACTCCAGAGTGGGCTATTATATGGGGAAGATGTAGGATAAAAGTGTGGAACAATCAATCTAACGGTATGGTAACCGTTAGTTGTCCTCCAGATAAAATAAACAAAAATTCATTTAGTAAATTCACAAACAACCTATTTAGATCGATAAATATCCAACTCTATAAAAGAGAGAAAGGAATAAGAAAGGGAACAGAAAAGTATGGTAGAAAGCCTGGAGCTGTGGCTAACGGAGAATAATTGGAAAACTAGGTTTTTCAAGAGAGATCCCACGCTATGGAAAGGTGACACAGAAGAAATAGAGAAGAGATTAGGTTGGATAGATGCACCTGAAAAATCTATAAAGTTCTTGGAAAGAGGGGTAGATTCTTCTTTAGAGGAAATAGCTGAAAAATCGGACAATGTAATACTTATAGGTATAGGAGGTTCCTCTTTAGGAGCAGAACTTCTTAGCAACGTCTTAGGAGTATCTAAAAAGCTTTACGTTTTGGATACAACAATACCAACAAAGGTTCACTATGTTCTACGTAGAGTCACAGATCGTAGCTATCTAATTGTAGCCAGCAAGTCTGGTAAAACAATAGAGACTCTTACCCTTTTTAAAATCTTTTCGCAAAAAATACCTGCGAATCGGGTAATAGGTATATCTGACAAGGGAAGCTATCTAGATACGCTTGAAAAGAATGGAAAAATAAGCAAGGTATATCACGCTCCTGAAAATGTAGGTGGTAGATTTAGCATAGCAACTTACTTTGGTTGGCTTGCATCGTACTTGTTAGGGAGCAAAGTAGATCAAATAAAGGAATTTTTAAACGGGTGTATAGGTGCACTTGAAGAGTTCAAAAGTGGGCAAAACACAACTCCTATACAGATAGCACTGTTTCTTAACAAATCTCATCAAGAAGGAAACTATTTTTTAGCTAAGGGTTTTAAGCCCTTTTGCTTATGGATCGAACAGCTTGTAGCGGAAAGTTTAGGTAAAGACGGTAAAGGTGTACTACCTATATACGATTATGTATCTCAAGATTTTCCAAACGTATGGTGGTTTAAAAATACAGATAATAATGCAAGTTCTACCCCTTATTCTTCTGTCATTACTCCATACGATTTAGGTTACTCTTCTTACAATTGGATGTTGGGAGTTACCATATTTGCCTCCTATATAGATATCAACCCTTTTAATCAACCTGATGTAGAACTTAGCAAAGCCAAAACCAGAGAACTTTTAGAGACATATTCCAAGGATGGTAAGTTTCCTGCAGTTTCTATAGATACTTTCAATTTAGGAAATGTAAAAGGCAGCTATGTATCTATATTAAATTTCAGCACCAACGAAAGATTTGCTATAGATATAGCTAAGGAACTATCCCGAACTGTCCCGTATCCCATAGCTATATCAAAAGGTCCCAACTACTTACATTCAACCGGCCAATTTCACAAAGGTGGCCCTGAAGGAGGAACCTTCATCTTTTACTACTCTACACCTTTCACTATAGGAATACCAGGGATGCCCTACGACCTCGCAACTTTAGCAAAAGCACAAATGTTGGGAGATATCCTAACCTTAAAACAGATAAAATCAAAATATGTTTGCACAATTTGACGCTTTTGTTACATTTTGTAACATTTTTTATAAAAAGAGTGTTTTAACAGATCCAGAAAATAGGTGTTTAGAGAATTGATATAGGCTGGAACAGATATTGCGTAAATGTAAAGTAGGAGGGTAAAAAATGAAGGATAGAGAAAAAGGTTTTACTTTTATTGAGTTGTTGGTGGTTTTGGTAATTTTGGGTTTGATGATGGTAATAGGTGTACCCATGATGCAACGGCTCATTACTAAGAGCAAGCTTACTCAGGTTATTTTAGAGATAGACAACATTATAAAAGCCACTAGAGCTGAAGCGATACGAACGGGTCATAGAGGTGTTGTGGAGTTTTATGAATCTGACAATCGTATAGATGCTTTTATAGATATAACAGATACCGGTTCAGCTACTGCTGAAGCTGGTGATTACAATTACGCATTTGATGATGCAGGAGTGAATTTTAAGAGGGGAAGGCACGATTTCAAGGTAACTCCTAACGGTTACACTCTTCCTCCGAGAGTAAGGAACGGTTTTTCCAATTGTAAAGGCAGTACATCGGCAAATTTACCTACTCCATCTTTTTATGGATCTTCAGCGTCTAGTGCCGACTATATGATAGTTTTTGATTCTCTTGGAAAACTTTTTAGGGTGGAAAACAACTTGGTGTTTTGTATAGAAGATGGGAAAGAGAACAATTTTGCTTTTATTGTATCACCTACTGGTAATGTGAGGATAACAAAATGGAACAAAGATTTTTCCCTTTACACCTTGCAAGGAAGAGGTGGAGTATCGGGAGGTAAAAGAGTTGCGTCGTGGGAATGGTATTAATAAAGGAGGTGGTAGAAGATGAGAAGGGAACGAGGTATATCTATTGTAGAGATACTTATAGGGGTAACTGTTATTGTTATATTGATGATATCTTTTCTTCCTGTATTTACCAAAGCTACAAACGATGTGAGGCAGGCCAACATGTATTCTCTGGCGGCATCTTTAGCGAGAGCTGAAATGGAAAGGTTAATGGGGCTAGGATTTGAAGCTCCAGAGTTATCTGCAGATCCTTCAGGAACTGCAGATAGGTGGTTTTATTATCACAGGCTTTACAAAGTTTGGGTACCTGTATCTAGTCAGAACGACGCTTTTGATGGTAGTGTAAATCCCTCCTCTATACCATCTCTTGCCGATATTGTTAATGAGACGGACAGCACTTTATCATCTCTAGGTTCTCAATTCGCTAGTATCTTAAAGAACCCACAAAACCGTGTTATGTTTGTAGGAAGAATGCGGGTTGTTAATTGTCCCGCTTCAGCGTTTGATGCAAGTACGGGAACCATAGATCTCTCTAGTTGTGGTGTTTCAGACAGCGATGCACAACTTAAGAGGATAACGATAACTGTTGCTTCAGGCGATGATAGTGACAAAAACATAGATAACGGTGTTGACGGTCCGTTTGCAACTAGGGTTGAGATAACCGGCATAAAGGTTGTTGGATAGGAGGTTGTAGATGAGGGAAAAAGGTTATTCGATTGTTGAGATGCTGGTGGTTATATTTCTCTTAGCATTAGCGTTTATGGTTATATATCAAGCTCTTATTTCTACATCGAGAGTAACCAGCTTGGAAGTTTCTCTATCTAAACTGCAACACGGTATCCGTTCAGCGCAGGAGGAGATAAGGGAAAAATTACAACTAGCGGGCAGAGGTGGAATGGTTGTTGCCACCCAACCATCAGGCTCTTTTAAACTTGCGGCTATAAACGTTATAAATAACGTTCCCAATGGAACCACTGTAGGTTCGATACCAGTCTTAGAAGGAACCGATGTGTTGGTTGTAAGAGGAGTAATAAACACTCCTATATTTCTTATATCTGAAGGTACGGATACTAGCGGTCAGCCGTTCTTCTCAATCACACCTGATGGATCAGGTTCTCAGATAGATACTATATCTATAATTCTCACTAAAAAACCAGATGCTTCAAAACCGTTAAGCCAACCTATAGATGAAGTTTTTTGCGATCCTACTACTGGTTTAGCTAATTCTAACGCAAACCTTGCAGCAATAGTGCCTAATAGACACGACTCGACTATATATGGAGTATTTGTTGTACAACAGATCAGCTGTTCAGGCAGCGGTACAAATCAAAAAGTAACGTTAACTTTAAAAAGACCATCAAAAGCGGGTAACTCTCAACTGGAAGAGCTTGCTACTACTTATGACGTCTCAGATCTGCAGAAAGCAAACAAAGTGGGAATATTGGAGCAGTATGTATATTACGTAATGGCACCAGCTGCTATACCTGCCACGGGGGTCAGCGGATCTGAGTTGATGCCTCGTATTATGCGTGCTAAAGTTGATCTATCTGCAGATCCCGACGATGCAAGTGAACTTGCAAGTTTAACACCATATTTAAATAATCCGGACAATTTAGTTCAGGAAGTAGCTGACAATATCTTTGACCTACAAGTTTCCTTAGGATTTGATTATCAAGATTTAGGTACTGACGATCCTCCTTTAGGAAACACCGCACACCCTGATGGAGTAGTAACACAAGCCGATCAGTACAGTAACAGGAGTAACGATGAATTCTTATTCAACCATCCCAACGATAATATGAATAACGTACTAAGCAATCTATTTGCTAACAACGGAGCATTTAGATATGCACGTGTTTCAGTTTTAGGTGTATCGCCTTATGTAGATGTGTATGCTAGAGATAATCTAGGGCTTATAACACCTGTAACTAGAATAGAAGACAGGGACTACGGAGCAAATCACCCGCTAAACAACTCAATGACTAGTTTGACTCTTTCTGGATTTACCTTAAGAGGAGCTGAATACGTAAGAAAGAGAAGAAAGATAGTAACATTTACCGTTGATGCTAGGGTGCAATAAACAAAGGAGGTTAAGGAATGAGAGAAAAAGGAACGGCTTACATATTGGCTCTTATAGTGCTACTAGTTATAACGCTCCTTGGTCTCTATCTAGCTTTCACAACCAATTTGGAACGAGCGTTGGGTTCAAATGAGATAACTATAGCTAGACTTTTCCACAACGCTGAGAGTGGAATAAATCTTATGCTATCGCGCTATCTAGCTGAAGGTGTGACAGCTGCAACAGGAGCGGCTGTATCTCCTATTACAACCAGCGTTATTAAATCACCGTCTGAGAGGAGAAAAACAGGCAAATTAAGTTCCAATTACGTATGGCAGCAACTGGAGGCTGAAGTTACGCCTTTTATCCCTATATCTATAGGACCATGTCCCTTCTGTTCCAAAAATGAAAATGAAGAGAATCTAGCACAGGTGAATCACGCCGTTCAAAGTACTGCAAGGCAGTTGGTATGGACGGGAGGAAGTGGAGCATCAACTCCTCCAACTGATGCTCCTATAAGAGGTCAGAAAAGAATTTATCAAAATATAGAGATATTTCCGTGGTCTCCTTCTTGGTTGCCCTTTACCGATCCATCGGTAGAGGAGATAGAGGTTTATTAAAGGAGGTGTGTTATGAAAAGGGCAGGTCTCTATTTATCGATCGTTTCTCTGCTACTAGTTATAACGGTTAAAAATTCAAACTCCGATGATCGTAAATTTTTCACTAGTGAGCAGCTAAAACCGTACGTTATGCTTTTGCTTGATACAACAGGTTCCATGACTTTTAGAACTACTTCAAACTATACTGCTTGGGCATCAGACGAAGATGACGATAGTAGATTCTGGCAATTAAAAAGAGCAATATACCAGGTGATGTATGAGCTAGATGACATGAACTTTGGTTTTGCCACCTTTCCAGAAAGAGATCGTTTCAGGGTAAAAAGAATAGCAACTAGATCTTCGGTAAATATAAACGGTACAAATTACAGCAATATTCGTTACTCTCAATGGCAAGGCAGCTGGAAATGGGGAAACAATTACTGTGAACGTTGGGAACGTTTAAATGATACTAATAGTGACAAATATCGAGATCATAACTTGCTGTGGCCTACTAAACCTTATCCTCCATTCCCTACTCTTCAGTGGGGAGACGTGGTTCCTATGCATTGGGAGGAAGATAACAGAAGAGAAATAATGTATAGGGTTGTGCCTGCTCTACGACCAGATAGTAATCCTTTTGATGACACCAACCCTATGCCGCCGTTATCCAGCATCGATCCTTTGGCATTCGGTTCTATACACAGATATTTTAAAACCACTCCACACGAGTCAGGGTCAAGAAAGCACTACCATCTCAAAAATAACATAAAGAAACCGCTAATACCATTTGGAGGAACACCAATAGGAAAAGCTCTTAGGGATCTGAAGAATTACCTAGTAAAGACGTGGATTCCGGTTGCACAAAACAACGATTCCGCTTTAGCTGCAAATTGTAGAGATATAAACATAATTCTTTTAACAGACGGTGACGATACATGTGGCAGCTTTTCTACGGCACTCAGTGTAGCACAAAGTATGTCTAACGGAGTTACCGTAAACGGAATAACTCATAAAATAAAAACTTACGTAATAGGATTTGCTTACAACAGTTCAAAGCTCAACCAGTTAGCCCAAAAAGGTGGAACTAACCAAGCTTACTTCCCAACAACAACCGATGAACTTGTAGATGTGTTTAGGCAGATAGCAGCAAAGATCACACCCGAACCTGTCAGTTTTGCACCGTCTGCTACACCTCCTCTCAGCAGCGAAAGCGGCAACAGAGTATTTATGTCTTCATTTGTACCTATAACAGGATATTTATGGCCTGGTGAACTAGCTATGTTTGTAAAACCGCTACCACTTAAAAATGACGGTACTATTAACAAAAGCGCTCCTGTCTGCAGTGGTAGTGTTAAAGAAGGTTGTTTTGCGTGGAATATAAGAACTTCTATTCTGTCTCAGGCACCGTCTCAGAGCCAAGTAAACTCTAGGGTATACAAAATAGGAACCTCTGCGAATAAGAGGCGGGTTATGTATCCCTATAAACCGTCAAATCCCAACACGGTACCTATGAGATTAAGCTGCTTTGTAGAGCCAAACGCCAGTGACTACCAAAATAGCTTTTGCAAACCTGTAGGTGTAAGCAAGTCTAATATTTGGCAAGACTTAGCAACAGGAATGGGATACACAAGTGTAAATTCTACAGTTAAAAACAACATTAGGAAGATTTTTCAAGAGCTTTATAAAAAGAAAACTTTATCTAAACCTGTAGATAGTGCTTTTAGAGCTGCTAAAATTTCAACGTACGTAATAGGTGATTTTTTCCATTCAGAACCACGTATTATTGAAGCTCCTAATGTGTTTAAGTATTTTGCTAAAGACCTTTTCGGAACAGGTGCTTTTGCGGGCGTAAATCCATGCTCAAGTAGCCCTTCTGGGTATAGATGTTTTGCTGTAAAAAATAGGTATAGAAGAAAAATGCTTGTTGTAGGTGCAAATGACGGTCAGCTACACTTTTTTGACGCAGGTAAATTCGATACTTCTACTGGAGAGTTTACAACCGGAACAGGTAGAGAGTTATTTAGCATAGTACCTCGCGCAGCTATGCCTATGATACGCTTCCAAATTCACGGAGATGATGGTAGAGACAAGGATGGAAAGCACGTATATTCTATGGATGCAAGTATACGTGTATGGGATGTATACATAGATCCAGCGCATAACGGAACACCTACAGAGAGTGATCGTGAATGGAGAACTGTAGTATTTGCTGCTATGCGTAAAGGTGGAATAGCTATAACTGCAGATCCAGATAATTCTATCTTCCGTGAAAGAGTTAATGAGAAAATAGGTTCTGATGATCAAGCTCAAGGATCCATTATAGCTATCGATGTAACGTACCCCGAAACGCCTCAAACTCATTCAAAATACACGTATGTACACAATGTAACTAACAACGTGGTACCTAGATGTATGGTAACCAATTGCGGCTCTAAATTTCCTGCAGTTTTATGGGAATTTAGAGATCAACATTACATAAATACAAGTGGAAAATGGGAATATGAAGATCTTGACGAAGACGGTAACAGGGATTTTGGAGATCCATTTGGAACACCTATAATAACAAGAGTCAAAATAGACAGAGGAACCGGCAATAAAGAGGATGAACCTAATTTTGTAGCGATATTTGGAGGAGGTATAGATCACGAGAGCCTCTATACTTCTCCAACTAGCTGGATCACAGAACAAAATCCAGACCGTGGAAACTTTATATACATGGTGGATGTAGAAACCGGTAAAACTATATATAAGAGGGAAATTATAGGTCAAGTAGCAGAAGTTACAGCTATAGATACGGATGACGATTCATACGTAGACTATATATACTTTGGTACGACGGTAGGGGTAATATACAAAATAGATGTAACTAACTGGGCACAGTTAGAAAATTCCACAGTCAAGACTGTAGATGGATCTACCGTTTCGGTAAGAAGAGTAAGAAGCGATCAATGGCAGCCAACGATAATATTTACGGTTGAAGATCAATTCAACGGTCCTCCTATATTCTTTAGACCCACTATCATATACGTACCTGAGAGAGGACACTACGCCCTTATATTCGGCACTGGTGACAGAAACGATATGTGGAGGGAGTTACACGAGGATATAAGTACTCCTGAGATAGAAAACTATGTAATAGCATTAAACGATACTTTTGATAACACCAGCTCTATACCGATAACGGTAGACGGTATATCTACCTATAAACACACCAACTTGGTAACGCTGTTTGACCTTCCAGATGCGTTAGACAACTTGGATATAAGCGGTGCTCCATTACTAACAGATGCTGGATGGTTCTTCTCTTTGGAGGAATCCATAGGTGAAAGGTTAGCTACTACAGTGCAATCTTTAGGAGGAGGAATATTGGTATTTGGTACATTCTCTCCCGAAAAAGATCCAAAACAACCCTGTTCGGTTTCTGGAACAAGTCACGTGTATTTGATACATGCGGCAACGGGTTCAGGGATAGCCGATCTGACGGGAGACAACTCTGTCGATCGTTCTATAACACTCCAAAGCAAAGGTGCTCCACCTATGTCGCCAAGTGTCACCTTAGCAGGGTCAGATAGTGGTAGCAATACTCCAACCCTCGGAAACCCGGCAGAAGTAGGTAAATCGCTCAAACAGTTCTATCCTAAGAGATCACAAACTGGTAACTTCTACTTCTCTATCAGAGTAAAAGACGCTACGGGTAAAATAGTTGAAGTTGCACAGGTTCCTATAGGCGTAATAATATCCAACTGGAAAGCTAGGTAACTATTGTGAAAGGTGCTCCCCCCTCTCGGATAGAGGGGAGCACCTAATGTTTACAACATATCAACTTCACAATAATCTAGCAAAAATAGCAGTTAAGAAATATATTTTAAGATAGAATATACCGCTCTTCTGTTTTTATAACTTCTGCGTCCTACTTACAAAATAACCCGTGTATATTTATATACGGTTAATAGAATCGCTGTAGTTAAACAGTTTATCAAAAGCTAATTCTTCTTTATAAAAGTTTTTATATCTAAGCAGGAAATCTTCTTTTTCAAAATGGTGGTTTTGAGTACCGTAACTTTCAACGGCGTAAACAGCAATAGTAGAAGCCACCTGTCCAGCCTCACGGATAGAGAAACCTGATTCTAGAGCTGTTATAAAACCTGCCCTATACGCATCCCCGGCTCCTGTAGGATCCACTACGCGATTACTTTCAACCGCTTTTATTTCTACAACTTCTTTTTTAGTAAAAATCTTACTACCCTTCTCTCCAAGAGTAACAACTATCATATCTGTATAATTTAGCAGTTGGGTCAAATTTTTACCTGTTTTTTTCTCTAACATAGACAATTCGTAATCGTTCACAAATATCGCTTTGCTTCCTGCAGCACTTGTTATAAGATCGTGCCCACTTAAATCTTTGATCTGAAACGACGGATCAAAATATAGTGATGCTTCCAGTTCCTGAGCTTCTCTAGCGTGTTTTACCATAGCGGCTGGTAAATTTGGCGCTACTATGACAGATTCACCTTTTTTTATATAAGGTTTTATCGAAGTTTCAGCTGCTCTTTTCATAGCACCCAAATAAAAAGCTACTATTTGGCTATCTGATCTATCTGTTATTACATAAGCGGATGCTGTTCTCAAAGGGTAATCAAAAACAGCTATTCCTGAAGTATCTATACCTTTTTCGTTCAGATATTTTCTATAATTATCAAAATCGCATCCAGCTGCTCCTACTATCTTAGATTTTTTATCCAGCAACCAAAAGTTGTACGCTATATTAGGAGCACAACCTCCGTATTGAATTTTTATATCGTCTATAAGAAAAGAAATATTTATCACATGAATTTTATCAGGTATTATATGATCCTTAAAAAAACCAGGAAAATCCATAATCTGATCAAAGGCTATTGAACCTGCTATTAAATACGCCATTTCTCCATCTTCCTCCACACGTATTCGACACACTTTGCTATCCCAGAAGTACTAAGCCAATCGCCTATTATAATGATATTTTTATTGCTCTCCTCAAATTTAGAAACCAATTTTCTCACTCTTACCACCTCGTTAGTAGGTTTTACTATAGCATTTCTTATAAAGTGATCAAAAGTTTTGATAGGATCAATTTTTCCTATTACACTATACAACACTTTGCGTGCATTATCTATCCTAATTTCTTTATCTTCGATATCTAAAGATGAAAAGTCAGATACACATTGTACCACAGAGACAAGGTTAAAACTCCTATTTTTAAGATAGGGATTTATTTTACTATCATAAAATATAGTTGTTCTGTATTTATCTGGAAAAAGTACCATCTCATATTGTAGTGGAATTTCATCTCTCAATAGAAAGGAAACTACCGATAGTGATGAATGGGAAATACCCAGTATAGCTGTAGTATCAAAAAGAGGTCTTAATATTTCAGCAGCTTTAAATGAAGGAACAGCCACCACTACTCTACGGCTTTTTATTACTTTCTTAAGAGAGTTAGCGACGTTTACATCTATTAAAAAACGGTTGTTTTTGTATTCTATTCTTGTAACTTTATACTCTTTTAAGACGGTAAAAGGAGCAGCCAGTTCGTAGATAAAATCTCTAAAGTTAGTTTTGGGAACCATAAGCTTTGATTTTTTTAAAAACAGATCTTTTAACCTTACTTTTTTGGGGAAAATCAGTGGTGGAAATATTTCGGTTGCATCGCTACAAAAAACCGTTTCTAGATAATATTTAAAGTTATCAACAATCTCAAAAGGACACTTTAGAGAAGAGATAAAATCCTTAAAAGAAGCATAATTGCCGCTCTGTAAATACTTATAGGAGCAAATAAAAAATAGTATTTTTTCTTTGATAGGAAGGTTTAAAAAAAATATTTCCCATAGTGAATCAGGTATTTTTACAAGTTTATTGTTAGAAAATAAAGCTTTGTTTATATTAGTTATGGTTTCAAAAGGTGCTATATTACTAAAAGCCAGTAGTTTACTTAGATAAGTAGATTCTCTTATAATCCTAGGTCCGATCTCTATAGGGACGTTATTGTATATAAAGGTTGTGATCTTGCCTCCAATCTCCTTTACATCCGTTAATATTACTACTTCTTCTCCTTTAGCACGCAATATATGTGCTGCTGTTAGGCCCGATATACCTGCTCCTATTACAACAGTGTCGTATTCGTTCATTTAACAATAATTCTAATTGAAAAAAGTATAACCAAAATTAGTATTATCTTCTTTATTTTTTCACTACCTAACCACACTGCCAACTTTACTCCAATAATAGCCCCAATCAAACATCCCATTCCAACTATCAGTCCTGTTAAAATGTCTATCTTTTCTGCTAGTAGAAAAATAGTTAAGGTAAAAGGTATCCACGCCATAACGCAGTATACTTTTAAAGCAGTAGCTTCTAAGTAATCCAACCCCTTCGCTCTAGCTGCCGCTACCAAGAAAAATCCGGTACCGGCTTGGACAAAACCGCCGTATAAGCC
>JALWYX010000005.1:0-7108 GCA_027078415.1 Thermoanaerobaculia bacterium | reverse complement strand
ACAGCAGTATTCTAATTGGATTAAAAACAGGGTTGTTATAAAAAAAAATATATCTTTAGCTACGGGCGGAATATGGGAGAGAATTTTTTCTAGCAAGCTATCGTTAAACGTAATAAAAACTATAATCACCATAGCCACAACAACGGCTTTTTTAAAAGTTAGGTCACTGATTGTTACACTAAGAAAGGCACCTAATATTGCTCCTATTGAAGCTAAGATAATAGATTTTAGAAAAAGATACTTGTTTTTAACAATAGGGATCTTGATAAAGCTTCTAAATGCTCCCAACGAATAAAACAGTACTACCAGTCTATTTGTCCCATTTGCTACAGTAGGTGGTAATCCAAAGAAAATCATAGTAGATATAGAGAGGAATGAACCTCCTCCACCTAGAACGTTTACTATACCGGCTATTATACCTACCCCGAAAAGAAGAAGATATTTAACTAAAAAAATATAAGTCATAATAGAAAAACATTATAAAATGAGCACAAGATTTTGTAGGGGGGTTAGGTATGATTCCTTTCTACGACTCATCTGGAGCACGCAGATTGGATGAAATAGGTATAGAAGAGATAGGTATACCTAGCATTCTTCTTATGGAAAATGCAGCTATAGGTATAACTAACGTTATATTGGAGAATCATAACGGAGAATACGTGGTAATTTTATCGGGTACTGGAAACAACGGAGGAGACGGACTTGCAGTAGCACGACATCTATTGACAAATAATATAGAAGTTGAAGTATTTATAGTAGGAAAGAGAGAACTTTCGCACGATACAGCTGTTCAGTTAAAAATAATAAAAAAATTAGGCATAAAAGTAACAAAAATAGAAGATGAATCTGATATAGAGATTTTAAGAAAATCTCTTGGTCAACATCCTCTGGTTGTAGATGCACTTTTTGGCACAGGATTAAGGAGGCCTCTTAGGAATTTATATAAAGCTGTAGTGGAAACCATAAATTCTATCGATCTTCGAGTTATATCGGTAGATTTACCAAGTGGCCTTGATGCTTCAAAAGCTAGTATTATAGGTCCAACGGTACAGGCAGATATAACGGTAGCATTGGGTACCTATAAAATCCCTCACGTAGTAGCCCCAGGGGTGGAATACGTAGGAACTCCTTATTTAGTGGATATAGGATTTCCTGACTACTTATTGGACAAAGAACCGGTAGGATACATAGTGGAAGAGAATGATATATTAAATAGTCCGTTATTTATTCCTAGAAAGAAAAATTCTCACAAAAAAAGTTTTGGTCATTTACTAGTAATAGGAGGTTCTATTGGCAAAACAGGTGCAGCCATTCTAGCTGCAAAATCCGCTCAACGAATAGGTGTAGGAGTTGTAACTGTTGCTCTTCCAAACATCACAGCCCATACAGCCGATAGTTTACATTTGTCTAGTATGACACTGCCTTTTGATAGTTGCAACGGGCAGATAACTCTTGAAGGAGCTAAAGCTTTATTACAGTTTACAAAAAACAACAAGATAGATTGTGCGGTTGTAGGACCTGGGTTAGGAGAAGCTTATGAAAATATAAAATTTCTTGTAAAAAATTTGGATATCCCTATGGTAATCGACGCAGATGCAATAAATAGCTTTGCAGAATCACCAAAAGAACTAGCTTCGATAAAAGCTCCAAAAATTCTTACTCCCCACCCAGGAGAAGCAGCAAGACTGTTAGGAATAGATAGTAGCTACGTTAGCAACGATCGTATAGGTACAGCTAAAGAGATAGCTAAAATAACTAACAGTATAGTTATTTTAAAAGGTTTCAACAGCGTAATAGCATCACCTAGCGGTGATATTTATCTAAACACGGTAGGGGGTCCAGAATTGTCTACAGCTGGTAGTGGAGATGTTTTAGGAGGAATAGTGGGAGGATTACTAGGCTATTCGAAAGATATTTTGGATGCAGCAATCACAGGTACATATATACACGGCTTAACGGGAGAGTTAGCAAAAGAAGAAGTAGGAGAAAAATCTGTAACGGCAGAAGATCTTATAGAATATATACCAGAAGCTATATTAGAGCTAGAAAAAGTAGAGGATGAATAAGAGTTTTTGAAAGTTACCAATCAGCTGCATAGTATAAGTGCTCCAAATAGGCATAGTACAGGCGGTATATGTGATAGATAGAGTGCATTTTACCAGGTTTAGCACACAGAGTACTCTCAAGCTTCTTAATACACTCAGAGATAGTTACAACTGTTTCTTAATAGACAACACCGTTTAAACTTATGGATAAATCGGAAGTATAATTTTTCAAAAGTACCGATTATTTTCTAGCAGAAACTATATAGCCGGTATGTCCTACCATAGTATCTTTTGGTCTAAGGCGCTCAGATATAGGTTTATATTCTCTTAAAAGAATTTCAAAGACTTCTATTCCTTTAAAAAGCGGTTTAGATAGATCTAAGATTTTTATTACTTGATTTGCAGTAGGAACAAGGGTGGCTAATCTACCTCCTTTTTTAAGAGCATTGTAAGCTTGTTCGAAATAGTTCCAAGGTTCTTTTAGGTCGAGAAACAACGCGTCTACTTCGTTATGATAGAAGCCGTTTGCTATATTATGTACAAAGAATTCTACCGTTTCTGAATATCCTGCTGATTTTACAACATCTCTGGCGACTTGGAGCATATCTTCACGTATCTCGTACGAATAAACTTTACCTTTATCTGCAACTGCCCAAGCTAAATAGGTTGTCATTCTTCCGCTGCCTGCTCCAGCTTCTATAACACGAGAACCGTTTTCTATTCCCAAAATAAGCAGTATATAGGCTGCATCTTTAGGATAGATTATTTGACTTCTTCGTTGCATATTCATAAGAAGATCAACCATGCGAGGCTTTAACACTTCAAATTCTTCACCTAAATGCGAAACTACTGTTCCATCAGTTTCTCCATCTAAAACTCTTGCTATATCGTCATGTTTTAGAATTCCTCTGTGAGTGTGGAGTACTCTACCCGGCATTACCTCTACAAAAATACGTTTACCTCTTTTATCTTCTATAACTGCAAACTTGGTCATCCATCTATAATCTCTATATTCTCCGGTGCAGTCTTAACCAACCCCTTGAAATACGCTTCTTGAACAAGTCGATATATAGATTCTTTTCCTTCTTCCCCCATATCTACAGTTAGTCTATTTACATACATATCAACAAACCTTCTAGCCTTACTGGTATCACCCTTAAGTTCCCTTCCAAAAACGATCGAATACTCTAAAGCTTGGTCCATATTATCTTTTGCGTATTCTATACTTTTTCGCAAAAGCGATACCAATTTTTTTTTCACACCTTGATCCAAACTTCTCTTAACTGCGTTTATACCTAAAGGAAGAGGAAGCTTTTTCCATTCATACCAAAATTCTCCAAGGTCTACTATTTTAGTTAAACCGTATCTCTCATAGGTCAACTGCCCTTCGTGGATAAGAACTCCAGCATCAGCTTTTTCTTGTAATACGTAATCTATAATTTTATCGAACGGCACGTACACTTTTCTAACCTTACGATTGCACCAAAGAGAGAATATCAGATTGGCCGTTGTTAGTTCACCTGGTATAGCTACAGTACCAATTGTAGTATCCTTGGTCTTTGCTATTACAATAGGTCCATATCCTAGGCCAAAGCTGCCTCCACACGATGTGATCTGATATTTATCTGTCAAATAGAGGTAGGCGTGAAGAGATAATGCTGTAAAATCGTACTTTTGCAAAAACGCGTCTCTATTTAGGGTTTCTATATCTTTCAAAACGTTGATAAACTTAAATCCCGATGTATCAATTTTATTTTTGAATATAGCGTAAAACATAAAAGCATCATCTGCATCTGGACTATGCGCTATAGTGATCTCCATATCTACCACTCCTAATTTCTGCTAAATTATCTAACAAAACAGATACACAGTCCAGATTATAAAAAAGTTATAAAAATTGTGTGAAAAAGATATAGTACACAAAGCCAACCAGAAAAGAGTTCTAAAAAATGATAAAATAGAGGTGTTTCCTTTTCAATTCTGCTAGCGGGTTTTTTCAAAACAGCTTAAGAAGGAGGTGTACTATGAAATACAAGAGCTATTCTGCTAGAAATTTTAAGGAGATTCCTCAGGTAAAAAAGTATCTTAGTAAAAGAGAAATATTTGATATAGAAGTTGTATCTAAGGTTTTCCCTTTTAAGGTAAACAACTATGTAATAGAGCGTCTTATAAGGTGGGAAGAAGTTCCTAACGATCCAATGTTCAGGTTAACCTTTCCTCAAAAAGGAATGCTCTTACCTGAAGATTACGAGAAGATAGCTTTCTTGGTAGAGAAAGGCAAAAATCCTGAACTAATAAGGGAAGAAGCTAATAAGATTCGTTTAAAACTAAATCCTCATCCCGCTGGTCAGAAGTACAACGTTCCTCAAATAAGAGGTAAAAAGCTAACTGGTGCTCAGCATAAGTATAGAGAAACCATTTTATTCTTCCCTTCACAGGGACAGACTTGTCATGCTTACTGCACTTTCTGTTTTAGATGGCCTCAATTTGTAGGAATTAAAGAGCTAAAATTTGCAATGAAAGAGATAGAGCTTCTGATCGAATATATAAAAGAGCATCCAGAGATAACAGACGTTCTTTTTACAGGTGGTGACCCAATGATAATGAGTCACAAAGTGTTTCGTTCTTATATAGAGAAAATCTTGAAAGCTGATATCCCTCATCTTAAAACAATAAGGATAGGAACTAAAGTTTTAAGCTACTGGCCGTATAAGTTCTTAACTGATAGCGATGCAGCAGAAACTCTTAATTTATTCAAAACCATAGTAGATGCTGGTTACAACTTGGCTTTCATGGCACATTTTAACCACTTTAGAGAGTGTGAAACTCCAGAAGTAAGGGAAGCAACAAAAAGAATTAGAGCTACAGGAGCTATTATACGAACTCAATCTCCTATTTTGAGATATATAAATAACTCCGTAGATGTGTGGAAAAAGATGTGGTCACTACAAGTAGAAATGGGGATGGTCCCCTACTATATGTTCGTAGTAAGAGATACTGGAGCTCAGCACTATTTTGGAGTATTTTTACATAAAGCTTGGGAAATATTTCGTGATGCATACAGACAGATAAGTGGTATAGCACGAACAGTCAAAGGACCTTCTATGTCTGCAACCCCTGGTAAAATAAGAGTTCTAGGTGTTTCAGAAATAAGCGGTAAAAAAGTTTTTGTCCTAGATTTTCTACAAGGTAGAAACCCGGAGTGGGTAGGTAGACCTTTCTTTGCTAAATATAATGAGAAGGCATTCTGGATAGACGAACTTGAACCTTTAGACAAAGAGTCTTTCTTCTTTGAAAAAGAGATGGAAGCCTTGGTAGGCAACACTTAAAGATGAGAAAAGCTGCCGTTTCCTGGAGTAGCGGTAAAGATTCTTACTTAGCATTACTGAAATCTAAGAAAAACTACAAGATATCTGCACTAGTAGTAACAGCCACAATGAACTTTCAAAGAGTTTCTATGCACGGAGTAAGGCTCGAGCTTGTTAAAAGACAGGCAGAAAGTTTAGGAATTCCTCTATACGTAGTGTATATTCCTTTTCCATGTGATAACAATACATATGAAAGAAAAATGTTGGAGTTAGCTACAACGCTAATCTCCAACGAGATAGATACCCTAATATTTGGTGATATCTTTTTAGAAGATATAAAAAAGTATAGGGAAGATCTATTTTACTCTACAGGTCTCAATTTGCATTTTCCACTGTGGGGCAAAGATAGTAAATATCTAGCAGTAGAATTTCTAGAAAAGGCTAAAGCTAAAATAGTCTGTATAGATAGTTCGCTGCTAAATGCCTCATTTGCAGGTAGAGAGTATAACAGAAAAACACTTGAATCTCTACCTAAAGAGGTAGACTGGTGTGGTGAAAATGGAGAGTTTCATACTTTCGTATACTACGGTGAAGGTTTTAAAGAGGAGATAAAACATAAGCTAGGAGAAAGTGAAAAATTTGACAGATTTATTTATAAAGATCTTTTACCCTTATAAAAATTGGTAAGGAAATATTATCCTCTATCGCACTTTAAAGGTAACAAGGGAGAGTATAGCAAATATAATGGAAACTATCCAAAGTCTTATAACCACATGATTTTCTTCCTTCCAATTGGGTGATTTAAGTAAGGAACGGTAGTTAGAAGATTTTGCATCTCCTCCTATAAGGTGGTGATGAAAAGGAGTCATAAAAAACAGTCCCAACTCTTGAGAAAGCACCCCTCTCCTGACCAGAACTCTCGTAATTCGTCTAGTCAGTACCTGTATAACAACGCTAAAGAATTCTATTAACAATACACCGCTAGCTAAAAGTACAACCATCTCTTGGCGTGCCAAAATAGCTATAGAGGCTAGTGTTGCTCCTAAAGCTTGGCTTCCAGTATCACCCATAAAAACCTTTGCAGGATGAGCATTAAACCAGAGAAAAGCTAACGAGGCTCCTATCATAGCAGACCCAACAACGGCAGCTTCTCCGCAGAAAGGCACATAAAAAATATTTAGGTAATCAGCTATAAGGTAATGTCCAGCTAGATAACTACCAACTATAGCAACTCCTAAAGGAGGAGTTACTACTCCTACTGCCAAACCATCTAACCCGTCAGAAAAGTTAACACCATTTACAATTACAAAAAATATAGCAAAAATCCAAAGAGGATACAGTTTATCGAAACAAACAGAAATAGTTTTGATAAACAGGACTTGGGTACAGGAAGCAGAGAAATAAGATATATCCATAGTAGCAAGTTTCCCACTCAGAGCCGTAGCTGTATAAGCAGGATGATAATAAAACAACCAAAATGTTAGAATTAGAGAAACTAGTAGCTGCACTACAACTTTAGCTTTAATCGATAAACCTTTTCTTTTTTTACTCTTAAACAGATCATCTATAAACCCCACTATCCCCATAAACAAAGTAGAAAACATAACTATAATACCGGTTGTAGTATCAAACCGCGTAGCAAGAACCGACGCTACGCTAAAACCTATAAGGATAGCTATACCACCTGTTATAGGTATCTTCTCTTTTTTAACATTCCCGTCAGGTAACCTACTGTCTCTTCCCGCTACTATACCT
>JALWYX010000004.1 GCA_027078415.1 Thermoanaerobaculia bacterium | reverse complement strand
AATAATAAAGAACATATACTTATAAACCTTTACTTTTAGTATTATAAACGTCTTAATAGGTATTTCTTTTGGATACTGCGGTTGCTAAATCTCGTTTGGAGTTATCGAAACGTTATATTGATTGTAGGGATGAGGAAGCAGCTGTTATAGCAGCTGCAGCTATTAGGTTTTACATGATCAGATATCTGAAGCATCAGGATATAGAATTTGACTTTGATCTAGCGCTTAGTTTTGAGGGGGATTCTGGTCCTTATCTGCAATATTCTGCCGTTAGAGCTAAGAAGATATTTGATAGGCTGAGTGAGAGAGGTATAAAGGTAGGTGAGGTAGATTTTGGTATTGAAATAGCTGATGATCTTTGGGAGTTTATTGTTCTTTTATCTCGGAGTGAGCAAGTAATAGAGAAAGCTGCGAAAGAGCTTGAGGTAAATGTATTAGCTCATTGGTTGCTAGAAGTTGCCAAAAAATTTAATTCTCTTTACCATAAATGTCCAGTAGTAAGAGAAAACGACCCTGTACAAAGAACGTTTAGGGCTAAAATTTTTAGGCTGTTTTTAGATAAGTTTAAGGATGGTTTGAGCTTGGTTGGTATTATATTGCCAGAAAGAATGTGATAAACAAGCAGTATGGTTTATTCGATTAATACTTGATACCGTTTATCGTAAAATACTAAGTAAGATTAAACTTGTTTAGATTTAAACGTTTCGTTTTTAAGTGTTCTATTGTAAGTGGTAAGTGCAATTTTTTATCGTTTAGGCTCTTTTTGGTTGATCTGTATAATGTTTCTGTATAATGTTTATGTATGGCCAAGTGGTTAGTGAGGAAAGCAGTAGAGGGTACTTACATTTTTTCTATTAGCTGGTTTTTGTTTGTTTTTATAGATATTTTATTTATACTTTCTCCTATTTCTCTTTTTAGAGATTCTGCGCTTTCTACAGAGATAAAGGCTTCTTACTACTTATTTGAGTTTCTTCTTACAGCTATCCCCTCTGTGGCGATCGCTTTTTTGTATATATTCTTTGGAGGTTTTTTGTCTGCAGTTCTTGTATGTATTGTTGCTGTATTTAAAATAATCAGTTATCTATCATACTATTACTCCGGCACCTTTATAACTAAAGATGTAGTGGAATTTCTTGTATCCGATTATTCTAATATGTTGTTTATTTTACAATATATCTCCGAATTGAGGTTAGGTTTTGTGTACTTGGTAGGAGTAGTAGCGGCTTTGGTAGTTGGAATAAAAGGTGTACACGTCTACGTCGCGAAGGGAAAGTTTAAAAATAGATTAGTTTTACTGTTAGTACTTGTATTGTTATTTTTAACTTACTCTAAACTGGATATGAAACTTTTAGCAGATGGTTTTATTCTTAACGAGAGGATTTCGCCTCTTCCTTTTGTTGCTCTTTATAATTCTGTGTCGAAGAGTTCTTTTTACAATTGGCAGGGTTTAGGTTTGTACAGTGTACAGCCTAGGATTGAAAGAAGAAAGGTGGTTTCGTTGGACAGTTTTTTGGGAGGTGGTAGTAGATGTTTAGATTCTAAATATAATTTTCTTGTTATAGTTGTTGATTCTTTACGTCACGATATGATCAATCCTGTTAATATGCCTTATCTGTTTGAGAGATCTAAAGATGCGCTAATTTTTAAAAATGCATTTGCTACCTCTACCCATACCAACTATTCTTTTCCTTCTGTTGTAAATGGACAATACCCTTTGCGCAGCTTTACTTCTCATTATTATCGTAGGAGTCCTTCTTTCCAATATATAGGAGTTCATCAGATTTTAAGTGAATGTGGGTATTTTACTTTTTTTATTTCTTCATCAGATGTTAACTGGAACGGCATGAAGCATGGTGTGTTGTATAAAGATTTTTCCTTTTTTAAAGACTCTTTTGGAAGTAAATATGTATCGGATGATAAACTCGCAATGCTTTATACAGAAAAAATAATCGATGGCTTAAGAAATAAAAAATTTTATGGAGTTGCTTGCTTATACAATACACACGTTCCCTATAACGTTCCTAAAGGGTTCAAAAGAAAATTTTTAGTAAATAAAAATCCTGTAATGCTTGCTTTTACTTATCCTATAATGTTAATTTCTAGAGCACTATATATGTATTACGATTCTGTTTTTTATATAGATTCGTTGTTAGAGAGAGTTTTTCGGAAGTTGGAGGATAATAATCTTTTAGATAATACTGTAATATTTATAACTAGTGATCATGGGCAAAACTTTACTTCTAGAGATGGTAAGTATATTATTCCTCATGCGGGTGGCATTTATCAGGATGTGATAAGGGTTCCTCTGGTGGTTTTTATTCCTAATATGGAAGGTAGAGTTGTTGAGCATACCGTTCAGATTCACGATATTCCATCTACTATATTGGATATTTTGGGTTTACCTAATCATCCTGCGTTTCAGGGTGTTTCTATGTTATCTGGTAAGAGGAAGCGGGCCTATATTGCTGCTCAGAATCCTTTAGCTAATCAGATAGCTGTAGTTGAAGGTAGATGGGAGTTAGTTGCCGATGTTGCCACATCTTCGTTTAGGTTGCACGATATGATCAAAGATCCCAAAGAGGAAAAAAACCTAGTAGAAGAAGAAAAAGAAATCTTTTCCAGGCTCAAAGATCTGCTATTAAAATGGGCAAGAGCCCAACTTGACTACCACACC
>JALWYX010000003.1 GCA_027078415.1 Thermoanaerobaculia bacterium | reverse complement strand
TTTTATGCATTTTTTACTACCAACCTTTTAGCAATTTCGAAAGAAAAATTAAATGTATATCATAAAGGACTTTATTCTACCTATCTTATACAAAAATCGAGAGGTACAAGTACAGAATCACTGATAGAAAAAGATTTAGAAGAATTAAAACGTATAAACGCGATAGGTTACAAATTACTTAGTTTTTGGAATATATTTAACTTTCCTATTACCTTCCACCTAATCAGTTTAGAGGAACCGAACGCATTTGCTATGCCTACAGGTGAAATATTTGTTACAACAGGAATGCTATCTCTCAGATTAACAGATGACGAATTGGCATCTTTACTAGGACATGAAATAGCGCATGTGATACAAGAACATCATAGAAAGATGCGCAATAGAGCAGTAATCACCTCATTAATATCTCAACTTGCTGCTATAGGGGCAGCCATAGGAAGAGAAGACCTTGCTACGTATTACGGCTCTAAACCAGCAGGAGAACCGTTGGAGACAAACCCTGTCGAAGACTCAATTTTAGCCGCTTTGATAGTAACCGATCTCATCACAAAAGGATTTAGCAGAAATTTTGAGCAGGAAGCAGACAGAATAGGAACCCACCTTTCGTTCTCAGCAGGATACTCTCCTCAAGGAACTCTATCCCTATTTAAAAAGTTAAACACAGTAATACCCCAGGATTCTAGCAGTTACACCTACTGGTCCACGCACCCTTTTTTCGACCAAAGAATAAATAGCGCAAAAACCAGAATTTCATCGCTAAAAAAGTATAAATATACAGTAAAGTCATCCATAGTATACCAAAACAACCTTTCAACGTACTTTTCATGGCTAAAGAATCAAAACAAACACATAGAAAAAGATTTTGAGAATTTTACTCTTTTTACTCTATTTATGATAGAACCAACCAGCAAGGAAGGCATATATGCAGCAAAAAATTTGTTTCTAAATTTATTAGAAACAGAAAACTCCAAGAAACTCTATATGAGAAGGTACGGTAAGCTCATAAAGCTACTCAATAAAACTGTACAAGAATTCCAGGATGAAAAGCTGAAAAATGAACTAAGAACAATAAGAGAAAAAATAGAAAAAATTAGTAGAGAAGCCTACCCACAATTCGAATCTATACTTTTAAAAGAAAATTTCCCTCCCATAGAATTCCTAGAGAACTTCGTTGAAACGTACCCAGCGTCTCCTATCATACATAAAGTAGAAGAAAAGCTTATAAAACTATACATAAGCTCTAAAAATTACGAAAAAGCGGCAGAAATTATAATAAATAAGAAGTTGGAATTGTCTCCAACACTTGTAGAAAAGTTAACAGATCCTGCTGTACTTATAAAAATAAAGAGCTCTTATCCAGATCTAAGCAAAGAGGTTGACAAAAGGTTGCTCACTATCTCGGAAGAATTTACTTCGTTAGAGCAAGGAGACAAATTACTAAAGTTTTTCAAGTCTCCTTCGCAATTAGAAAGAATAAAGAAAAGAATAGAAAAAATAGCTGAAACTCTTTATGGGGAAGCTCTTTTGTATAAAAGTATAGGGAAAGCCGGCGAAGCAACCAAAAGGATTCAGAAAATTTTACTATACGCCCCTTTTACCAGAGCTGCACTAAAGATATACGAGCAATACAGGACGGAATAAAATCGACTTCTGAGAGGTTATTCTAAACGAAAACACCAAAAAGGCAAAGGAGGTGAAAGATATGTTTGGAATTATGAGAAGAGAACAGAAAAACGATCCTATAATGAATATGATGGAACGCTTCTTCACTGATGATTGGTTTAGGCCATTTTTTGCTCCATTAGCGACTACCGAACTTGCATCAACTTCTATGTGGGCACCACCGGTTAATATAAAAGAAACAAACGATGCCTTTGAGATAGAGATGGAACTGCCGGGGGTAAAGAAAGGTGATATAGATATAACTGTCGAAAACAACGTTCTAACTATTTCAGGTGAGAAAAAAGAAGAAAAAGAAGTCAAGGACGGTAACTATTTAAGAGCAGAGAGATTTTACGGTTCCTTCAGCAGATCGTTTACTCTACCTCAGCAGGTTAAGGCAGACGAGATAAGTGCAACTTACAAAGATGGAGTATTAAACGTTATACTCCCCAAAGTTGAAGAAAGCAGGCCGAAGAAAATAAAAATCAAATAACACACTTACCGTAACGCTATGTTGTGAGGATTTCTCCTCACAACATTTTTTTTATTGCCCAAGCAACATCTTTTCTAAATTCTCTTATTTCAGACAACTCATCTATCTTATGAGCAAGAAGCAGTACTGTTAGTTCGTTATCCCAATCTAACCATATTATTCCACCACAAAAACCTGGATATCCGTAGGTATTCTTTCCCAGGCAGCCAAACGCTTTTACAAGCTCGTTGTCTCTCCTAAAGACGATCCCTAAATATAATCTCGAATACCTAGCCATCATTGAATGAAACCAATCAGCCAAATTTATAGAAGCAAAGGCGCCTGCATGGGCAGTAACTTTTCCTAGGAAACGTGCATTACCATCGTTAGGTAGTCCTCTATCTGGAGAACCTAAATCCTTTATATCTATCCCTAACTTTTTAGCCAGAAGTACTTCTTTTCTAGTGCCACATAGAACAGGAATTGCACAGTTTGAAAGATTCTCTAACGGAGAAAAATAAACATCTACCTTAAGCATTTCCTTCATAAAGAGCTGCCATTTACCAGAGAATATAGAATCAAGCACTAAACCTAATAAAATATAATTAAGATCGCTATACCTAAAATCTTTATTTACTTTTGAGGTATCTTTAAAAAGATAATTGAACAATGACAAAATTTCTTCACTCTCAACATGGTAATTCTTCCGATCTAGATAATTTATATAAAAAGGATACCACGGAGGCAATCCACTAGTGTGAGTAACCAACTCCCCTATAGTAATATCCTCTAACAAACCCTCTGCTCTAGGAAGGTATAGACAAATAGGATCATCAAAAGATATTACTCTTTGTCTTGCTAGCTCATAAACAAAAGTAGCTACAATAGGCTTAGTTATCGAAGCAAGATCGAATAGCGTTTCCCCATCCCTACAACCGTAACATAAATCAGCAAGATATACAGGATTCTTAAATCCTTTTATAACTCTTAGAGCAACTGCGTTAAAAACACCGTTATTCACACTCTTTTTAATCATCAACTCTATTTCTCTTACCAGAATCCCTTCCCTCGCCCGCACAGTAGCTAAGAAAAGAGACTCCTCTATTATATTAACATTATATATTAATCACTCTGAAAATGGAAGTAGAGTGTACTTTAAAAGAGAATCGTTTTTTAGAATTAAGTTTTTCCAGTCTTTTAAGCAGTAAGCTTCCACTCCTAACATTCTTAAGATGGAAGCAAGATAAGAACTTTTTATTCCAATTTCACAAAAGAAAACCCAAACTTTGTCGCGAGAAAAGATGGAGGGTCTTGCAATTGCTTTATCAAAATCAACATGTATAACATTCTCGATTTTAAGTAACTCTTTAGACTTATCGTCGCGAAGATCCACTAAATTCATTGCAGGGGTAAGATCAGAACAACTCAAGTATAAACTATCTTCATTAAATGTAATCGCTATTTTCTGTAAAAAGATACGCTCTAGAAGAGAGTCAACTATTTTTGCGATACCTATTTTCTTTTCCCATTTGAGCAACTCTTCTTCTTTAGCCGAGGTGCGTGCTTTTCCACTTAGAAGATAACAGTACTCTTTAACTTTACTACAAGCTACGTACATACCTATCTCTCTACTTTTAGCTATTATCTCCTCTTTATTGAAACCAATCAGGGGTCGTAACACTGGAACGTCGGTGGAGTTATCTAGCACTCTAAGGTTAGCCAAAGTTTGAGTTGATACCTGGCCAATAGACTCTCCTGTCGAAAAGTAAGGATAGTTCTCCTTCATACAGAGCAAAGAACTAACTTTATAGATCAACCTTTTAAGGAGTATCTGCCATAGGATAGACGGTGTATATTTTTTTATAGTATTTATAGCATCCTCTGCAGGTACTACAAACAATTTAGGTGTATAACCAAATATCCATTGATATCTAAATAGTTCCAACACGCTAACAAGTTGATTCATTTGGGGCTCCCCTGCTATCCGGAAAAAAAGAAAATCCAATTTCACTCCTCTATTGAGCAGCATCCAGGAAGCTACCAAAGAATCAAACCCACCCGATACTAACGACAAAGCCTTCCCCTCACTACCTACAGGTAATCCCCCAGGTGCTTGTATTGTAGAATCAAAAAACAGTACTTTATCTTCTGTAATCTCTATATAAACTGTAATTTCTGGTTCATTCAAATCCACTCCCCTAGAATAAGGTGATAACACAGCACCTATATCTTTTTCCAGCTCTATTGAAGAAAAGGGTATATATTGTTTTTTTCCTTTCCTTTTTACTCTTACCGCAAAAGTTTTACCTTCCACATCTTTTCTAAAGCAGGTCTCAGCTAACTTTATTACATCTTCCTTACTCTTCCAACTAAAAATACTTTTAACCAAGTAGATTTTACTTATACCAAATATTCTTGGAAGAATGTTAAGTCCAACTTCTTTATCTACTAGAAGAGCTATCTCCAAGCGACCTTTTTTTAGCGAAAAATCTGTTCCAGCTCTCTTTAAAGCGTCTTTTATATTTTTGCTCAATACATGCATAAAGAAACGTTTACTACCGTCAGATTTAGTAAAAACTTCGCTAGACACACGTAATATAAAATGGGATTTTACCATACACCAACCTTGGTGAACTCTGCTGTGAAATGTGGTAGCACCTCAGGTCTGTAAGAAAAAGAGAGTCCCTTAATCCTATCTTTTTGTTCTGCGAGAGCAGCTACACCTTCTATCACATAATCTACATGGCTTTGGGTATATACCCTCCTTGGTATGGCCAACCTAACCAAATCCTTATCTGGCCATATATACTTACCGTTTACCACCTTACCAAACATAACATTACCTATTTCACAGCATCTAACTCCTATCTCTTCGTACATAGCAACAGTAAGCGACCACCCAGGAAGCTGCTCATTCGCAAGGTGGTCCAAAAAAGATCTAGCATCTATATAAACAGCATGTCCTCCAAAAGGTTTTACTACAGGTATACCTAAACTATCTAGATGTTTCCCAAGGTAAGATGTAGAAGCTATTCTGTACTTAAGGTATTCTTCATCTACTATCTCTTGGAGTCCTATGGCCAAAGCTTCAAGGTCTCTACCTGCTAATCCTCCATAAGTAGGGAAACCCTCCGTAAGAATGAGAAGATTACGTATTTTCTCTATCCATTCATCAGAATTTAGAGTTATAAGTCCTCCTATATTGCCAAAAGCATCCTTTTTCATACTCATAAGAGCACCGTCACCGTAGGAAAAAATCTCTCGTGCTATCTCTAAAGGAGACTTATCAGAATAACCATTCTCACGCAGTTTAATAAAGTACGCATTCTCAGCGAATCTGGCGGCGTCAAACAGAAGCGGTATTCCAAACTCTTTGCATATAGCAGAAGTTACCTTAATGTTGGCCATACTAACGGGCTGTCCACCACCAGAATTATTAGTAATAGTAAGAAGTACAAAAGGTACTCTATCTCTATTCTCCTCTAAAACCTCTCTAAGAGCATCGGTATCTATATTACCTTTAAAAGGGTAATCTGAGCTTAAATCTTTAGATTCCTTACATGGTAAGTTAAGAGCCGTTGCTCCAGATATCTCGATATTAGCTTGGGTCGTATCAAAATGTGTGTTACCTGGTATTATATCCCCTTTTTTGATTATAGCTTGGGCTAGTAATCTCTCAGCTGCTCTACCTTGATGAGTAGGTAATACGTGCTTATAGCCAAAGGTAGACTTAACTGCTTCTTCAAACTTATAAAAACTGCGAGCGCCAGCGTAAGATTCATCACCACTAATAATACCGGCCCATTGTGCCGTGCTCATAGCGCCGGTACCTGAGTCTGTCAGAAGATCTATAGTAACGTATTTAGAAGGTATTTTAAAAGGGTTATATTTAGCCTCCGCTATAATTTTTCTTCTAGTCTTTTTATCTAAAAAAGGAATAGGTTCTACAACTTTTATTTTAAACGGTTCTATTATAGTTTTCATGGTAATATACCCTAATAGAGCCTAAAATTTTTTCCCGACAGCCAAGAAAACTTCCAAACTTTCTCTTGTAAGAGGAGATTTAGAAGCTTTAGCCCATCTAAAAAACTGTACCAGAAAAGGTTTAGCGTATATAAGCTCCAAGCGTAAAAGATCAGCCACTATACCAGCTTCCTTCTCAAAGCCTGAGGTTTTAAAAGCAGCCAATGTATCTTCTATTCTATAGTACACCCTCTTTTCTTCAACTTCTATGGAACCATTGTCATGAAATTTAAACAGGTAATAACAAGCTCTTTGATCACCGTCAAATGGCAAACCTACAGATCCAACGTTAATTACAGTTCCCCATTTTGTAACTCTGTACATAGGAAGATGTGTGTGGCCACATACAAGGAAAGAGGCATCCAGTTCTTTTAAATGTTCAGAAAGTTCTAGATCTGATAACCATTCACCCAACCCATAGTTGGTAGATCTCGCAGACCCATGGACAATAACAAACGAGGGCATAAAAGGTATACACAATCTATAAGGAAGCGCTCGAATAAAAGAGACACTTTCTTTATCCAACTCCTCTGCCATCCAAAAAGCTGCCCTCCACTCCGGCTCATCTCGCCACTTTGCAGGAAGCTTCATATTTATTATATCTAGTAAATATTCTTCATGATTCCCCTTTATAACGTCACATCCTTTACTCTCTACCAACTTAACCACCTCGTTGCCTTGAGGACCTCTACCTACCATATCACCTGCTACTATTATCAAATCGGGAGAAACCTTATTCAGATCTCTAAAAACAGCTTCCAACGCAGGTAAATTTCCATGAATATCAGCCAAAACCGCTACTATCTCCATAGTACCTCAATATTTTATTAGCGACTCAACTCTGTAACCAGAGAGTTTCTCTCTACCTCCCAATTGTGTAAGTTCTATTATAAAACCCAAACCTATAACTTTACCGCCCAGTTTTTCTACTAGCTTAGTAACTGCCAAAGCTGTACCTCCGGTAGCTATAAGATCATCTATTATAAGAACAGTATCGCTCTCTTCTATAGCATCTTCGTGCATTTCCACAGAATCGGTTCCATATTCTAAAGAGTAACTCTCTTCTATAACCTTAGAAGGAAGTTTCCCTTTTTTACGAACAGGTACAAATCCGGCATTAACGTTATAAGCTACCATAGTACCAAACATAAAGCCTCGCGATTCTATACCAACTACCTTATCAACCCTTTCACCTATAAACTTCCAAACAAATCTATCAACTGTCATACGCAGAGCATATCGGTTTTTAAGTAAAGTAGTAATATCATAAAAAATTATTCCTTTCCGAGGAAAATCTTTCACTTCTCTTATATACTTTTTAAGATCACTTGCGCTACTAAAACTTAATTGTGAAACCATTATTTACCTCCAGCGCAACTTTATCCTCATACACAGACTCTACTTTAGCAGTTGGTGGACCTTTCTTGATTAGACGTTCAAAACTCTCAATATCTCCTTTATCATCATCGTAGACCACCTCTACTGTTCCATCAGGCAAATTCCTAACCCACCCAGAAACCCCACTCTTTCTAGCAGCCCTAAGTACAAAATACCTGAATCCTACTCCCTGAACCCTACCCGCTATAATCACTCTTTTTACCATCGCTCGAGAAAAATTTTACAACCAGAAAATAAATTAAAGCAACAACCACAACCAGTGCAAAAGTAATCTCTCCCAGATAGTTTACTATGAAGAACTCTATCTCTTCTCCCCATATAAAAATAGAACCACCGATTAAAAAAAATCTCGCAGACCTAGAAATTAATGTAGCTATAAAAAAAGTTTTAAAGTCTACCTTAAGAAAACCTGCTGATAGAGCAAATACCTTATAAGGAAGAGGAGTAAATCCCCCTATAGCTGTAGCCCATGCGTTATATTTGTTGTATAGAGAAGATGCCCTTTCAAAATAAACCGAGGAAACTATCTTTTTAAAAATAGAGCTACTGAAACTTCCTAGCCAATAACCGATAGCACCTCCTATTGTAGAACCCAAAGAGCATACAAATGCAAACCATAGAGCTTTATCTTGTTTAGTTATAGCCAAAGGTATAAGAAGTACATCTGGTGGTATAGGAAAAAATATACTCTCTATAACAGCTATAAAAAATAAACTGACACTGGCAAAAGGAGACAACGTAAAACTAGCAACCCACTTTGATAAATCACGAAGAATTTCCACAACTATCTTCCCATCCGTAAGCACCTATAAGAGGAACAAAAGAAACTTCATTTAATACTACGCGTTCTATCTTATTACCCACCTTAGTGTATAAACAGATATGCTGTTTATCCCTTGTTCCTTCTGGAACAACCATTCTACCTCCGTCTTTTAGTTGTTCTAGTAGTGGTTTGGGAGCTGCAGGAGCAGCAGCTGAAACTATTATACGGTCAAAAGGAGCATTGGCCTTCCACCCCAGAGTACCATCGAACACCTGGATGGTAACATTATCAAACTTTAGAGCATAAACGTTGGCTCGTGCATAATCGGCAAGTCGTTTTATTCTCTCTATACTGAATACACACTTAGATAAAAAGGCCAACAGAGCTGTTTGGTACCCAGAACCTGTGCCTATTTCAAGAACACGAAGATCTTTTCTAGGCTCTAAAATCTCTAACATATTAGCTATAACCGAAGGTTGAGATATAGTTTGATCGTGTATAATTGGGAGAGGTTGATCTTCATATGCTTTATGCCACAGCGATTTAGGTACAAATAGATGGCGTGGAATAATCTCGAAAGCTTCAGCTATTGAAGGATTGGTTATCACTCCATCTCTCCACAACTTTTCCACCATAAGAGAACGCCTAAAAGCAAAACCACTGTCTATTATCAGTTCTGACTTCATAACAACTCTAAATTCTCAAGAAGATTCTTCAAACCGTAAATATCATCAGACAGAAATCTATAATCGGTTAGATCCAGATGCAAAGGAGTAATAGAGACAAAATTGTCGGAAATAGCTTTATAATCTGTGCCCTCTTCAGATTCCCACTCGGGCACTCCAGCTATCCAGAAATAACTCTTTCCATAAGGATCTTTCTTCTCTATAACGGACTGTAGATACCTCCTTTTACCCAATTTAGTCCATTTAATTCCTCGTACCTTTCCAAGGGGAATATTTATATTCAGTATCATATCTGAAGGAATATTACCTATTTCTGCTACAGCTAGAATTATTCTTCTAGCTATTTTAGCGGAATAACCAAATGAAATCTCTTCACCAACCTCCTGACTAAAGGCTATAGAAGGTATATTATTTAAGCTACCTTCAAAAGTAGCGCTAACGGTTCCTGAATACGTTACGTCATTACCTAAATTTAATCCAAAATTTATACCGGAGATTATAAAATCTGGAGGAGAATCTTTAATAAGCCACATAATAGCTAGATTGACACAATCTGTAGGAGTACCATCCACCGCAAACCAGTTCTCCCTTATTTTTCTTATTCTAAGAGGCCTATGTAAAGTCAAAGAATGTCCACTCGCACTTTGTTCTCTATCTGGCGCTACAATAACAACTTCAAAGCTCTTAGACAACTCGTCAGCTAGACTTTTAAGACCTTCTGAGAATATGCCATCGTCGTTTGTCAATAAAAGTTTCACCATATTTATAAGTACTTGGAAATAAGAACAGAAAATTTCTCTTTAACATCGGAAGGTAGACTCTTTAAATCTGTAACAAGCGCATCTGCTAAAGCCGATCTACAGTTACACTTCCTATCTTGTGGTATAAGGGGAATCATTTGAGTTAAAATACTCTTGGCGGTTTTGGTGTTACGCCTAAGTTGTTGAATAACTGCAGATGCTGTTACCTTCTCTTCATGCTTATACCAACAGTCATAATCTGTCACAAGAGCTATAGTAACAAAGCAAATTTCAGCTTCTCTCGCTAATTTGGCTTCAGTAGCATTAGTCATACCTATGACATCTACTCCCCAGCTCCTATAAAGTTGTGATTCGGCGTAAGTTGAAAATTGAGGACCCTCTATGGTAACGTAAGTTCCACCTACCGCTCCTAAGCTACCGTCTTGCACGATTTTACCTACGATAGAAAAAAGTTCAGGACATACAGGATCAGCAAAAGCTACATGAGCAACTACCCCTTTACCAAAAAATGTAGAGTTTCGCACCTTAGTTAAGTCTATAAATTGATCAGGAATAACAACGTTACCTACTTTATGTTCCTCCTTCATAGAACCTACTGCGCTTACTGCCAATATAGTATCAACACCCAACATCTTTAAAGCAAATATATTAGCTCTATAGTTAATCTCTGAGGGGATAAATCTATGTCCTCGTCCGTGACGAGACAAAAACACAACTTCTCTGCCTCGATACTCCCCAACTACAAGATCATCTGAAGGAAACCCAAAGGGGGTTTCTATTTTCACCCTTTCTTTGATAGTAAGTTCAGGTAATTCATAAAGACCCGTTCCTCCTATAATTCCTACTTTACTCGGCACCGGCAACCTCCCTCAGCGACAATTGATCCTTTATTGTCAAAGCTAGTTTCAACGCCGAAAGCGCATCATTCAAATTTACTACTTTAGCATTTGGATCTCCTTTCAAATAGGCAACAAACTCCTTTAATTCACGTTCTATAGGATAATAAAACTCTACCTTTACATCTTCTCTTACTATATAACCGTTATTCAACTTAGCTAGCCTCATAGATTGATTTGAAAAATCAAGTGAATAGTAACTTTTTTCTCCAAACACCCTCCACTTCCTAAGTTTATCTTGAGACAATCTAGAAACAACGATAGAAGCTGTCAACCCAGACTCAAATTCCAACCATGCACTAACCATATCAAGATGAGGTGTAAGTACAGGAACCCCTTTTGCTCTGACAAGAGATATGTTGGAGCGATCTATAACTGATAAAAGATGAAGGTCATGGATCATAAGGTCCAATACAACGTCAACATCTAAGTTTCTTGGAGAAAAAGGCATAATCCTTTGAGCCTCTACATAACCGACCTTCTCCTCTAATAAAGAGAAAAACTTTTCTGTAACAGGGTTGAAATACTCAACGTGCCCTACAGCCACCTTCCTCGAAAGACGTTCAGCCTTGCTGGCTAACATTTTAGCTTCTTCAATAAAGACTGTAACCGGTTTTTCTATAAAAAGGTCACATTTCTCCAACGCTGCTTCTGCTATTTTATAATGAGACGATGCGGGAGTAGCTATAATCAAAAAGTCCACTTTATCGATAAGATCTTCCAAAGAATAGAATTTCTTAACATTGTATTTACTAGATATATAGTCAGCTCGTTCTGCGTTCATATCGTATATACCTAAAACAGAAACACCCTCTATCCTTTTCAAAGTTCTCAAATGAGTTTCACCTAAATATCCAACACCCACAACTCCAGCTTTCATAATCTAACGCCTTCCTGCCGTCTTACTAGGAGTCTTTCTAAGAATACCTCTCTTTGTACTTTTTATAAAATGTACAATCTGTTTAACGAAAGGATCATTATCTTTTTCCATTTCTGAGATAATTGTTTCAAAACGTTTTCCTTTTTTCATAATTATTTTGTAAGTTTTTTCAAGTTTCCTTATAGTCTCTTTAGTTATACCTCTACGTTGTAAGCCTATACTATTAACACCGTAACACGCAGGTCTTTGCCCAGCAACTTTTACAAACGGTATTACATCTTGAGTTATTATTGAATAAGCACCTATATAAGCGTAACTACCTACACGACAAAACTGATGTACAGCAGAAAAAGCTGAAATAACAACGAAATTTCCCACCTCTACATGTCCTGCCAAAGTAGCACCGTTTACAAAGATACAGTTATTTCCCACCTTGCAATCATGTGCAACATGCGTATAAGCCATGAAAAGATTGTTATCGCCTATAACTGTCCCTGTTCCTTCAGGTTCTGTACCTCTATGTACAGTTACAAATTCTCTAAAAACGTTTCCATTACCTATAACTAACTTTGTACGTTCACCTTTATATTTAAGGTCTTGCGGATCAAGTCCAATTGACGACCCTGGATAAAACTTATTGTTCTCCCCTATAATAGTATCCCCGTAAATCCAGCAGTTAGACATCACTATACTACCAGCTCCTATTTCCACACCTGCTCCAATATAGCTAAAAGGACCTACCACCACATCGGGCGCTAGCTTAGCAGAAGGATCAATAAAAGCGTTAGAAGCAACCCTTGTATTCACTTACTTTTCTACTAAAGCAGAAGTAAATATAGATTCAGCTACCAACCTATCGCGAACGTACGCCTTGCCAGACAACTTAACTATACGCTTTAAAAGTCTTATCACTTCAACTTTGAATAACAATTGATCCCCAGGCACAACAGGAACTCTAAATCTAGCTTTTTCGATAGAAGCAAGATAGAAATCACCTTTCTTTTCATCTTTCATCTTATACATCATCAAAAGTCCTCCACTTTGTGCCATCCCCTCGATTATCAAAACACCAGGCATAATAGGATTGCCGGGGAAATGGCCAACAAAAAACTGCTCATTAAAGGTAACATTTTTTATAGTTTCTATAAAATCGTCACCTATATTTACTATACGATCAACGAGAAGAAACGGATACTTATGAGGTAAAAGAGTTAAGATATCGCTAGGAGTTCCCATTTTTCCTTCCTCGCTTAAAAATAGTAGGAAGTTTCTTAAGCAAAACAGCTACTCTTTTCCATACTTCAAGTTCTATGGCTGGAATACCCGCGTAACTACCTTTTTTTCTTATATCGCTAAGCACAGCAGATTTGGCTGCCACTCTGACATCTGAAGTAATTTTTTTATGATCACCAACTCCCGTTTGACCTCCCAAAACTACTCTATCACCCAGCTCGCTACTTCCAGCCAACCCAGCTTGACCACATATAATACACCTTTTACCGACCTTCACGTTGTGCCCTATCTGCACCAAGTTATCTATCTTGGTACCATCTCCTACAATCGTGCTTCCTAATTTAGCACGATCTATAGCAGTCAACGCTCCCACTTCAACGTCAGATCCTATCTGCACACTACCAATATGAGGAACTTTGCGCAATTCACTTTCACTTTCTTCTACAAAACCAAAACCGTCTGCTCCTATAACCGAGTTGGCGTGGATAACTGTACAATCCTTAATTCTAACATTTTGATAGACTACAACGTTTGGATACAAAACACATCTCCTGCCCACGTAGCTTTTCCTACCTACGTAAACAAACGGATATAATACAGACCCTGATCCTACAAAAGCGCCTTCTTCTATAACAACGTAAGGACCTATATATACCATATCCTCCACAATTGCACTACTATCTATAATAGCGGTAGGATCTATTCCATACCTATCTTCAGATACCGGAGCAAATAAAACGATCAATTCTGGTAACAATTTGTCTATATTTTCCCCTATCAAACAGTTTCTCTTCTCAAATTTTTCCCTAAACTTCTCAAATATTCTTCTTTCCACTATAAAAGATGCTTCCTTTACAACGTCTGGCACATACTTTTCGTCGTATATAACAACAAGAGTATTACTCCTTTGCTCATTGGGTGACGCTAATAAGTAAACTTCAGAATCTGGATTTCCAAAAATCTCTAAATTGTATTTTTCCGCTATACTCTTTAATTTCATTTATCTCTTCGACTGAGCCGAGACATAACTGTTATATCTTGATATCACCTCGTCAGTTATATCTATCTTAGGATCAGCAAACACAAGTCCACTTGCAAACTTATTGAATATTAAAGTTAGACCTTTCTCTTTACCTATTCTGTCTATTATACCTAGAACCTCCTGTTCTATCTCTCCAAGAAGCTCACCTTCCTTCTTTTTAAGTTCTCTAGTAGCGTCATCTTGCATCCTTTTAAATTCTATAAGAGCATCTTCCAACTCCTTCTCTAGCTTTTCTCTAGCTTCCTCAGAAAGCGAAGCACTCGTAGTAGCTATTTTGTTCCTAAGTTGTTGTATCTCCTTCTGCTTCTTTTGAAGTTCAGTCTTCTTAGAATTAAACAATTTTTGCAAAGCTTCTTTGGCTCTTTTACCTTTAATAGATTCATTAACAACCCTATCAGCATCAACAACAGCCACCTTTACTTCACTTTTAACAATAAACGGAAAAAGCAACAGTATAACACCCACCGTTCTTCTCATACATCTATCCTCCTAATATAGGTGCAATAAGATTACTCTAGTATAACATGAAACCATTTCGAAAATTACCGCAACTAGCACTACTTAGCTACCTAACATAATATCTTCCTATATAAAAGGCAACTCAACCTCTTTATAAAAAAACAGCAAAAGGTGCTAAAAAACAGTTAAAGAAATCAAACCTGCTCGACAACTAAAAAACCAATGCTAGCAAATAGCTACTTACGCTAACTAACGAGAGCTCTACGCCCAAAATTTAGAAACTCCTTTCCAACTTTTATTCGAAAAACAACGCCCTAAAATTCTTGCTTTTCTACTTCTCAGTTTCAATTTAGCGTTTTAGATTCATTACCTACTAAAATATCCCCATAAGAGTCCTCTAGCGCTTTTTTAACAGACAATTGAATAAACTTAGTGATATTCGGATGTGGCAGCAACGTGTGTCCATTCCATTTATAATTTAACCCTTCCAGCCTTTCAACAACACCCTTTTCAATTCCTCCTCGCGCCAGCAAGAGAGGAACCACTATAACATCCCCTTCTTTACTTGATTGAAGAACAAGAGACCTCAACTGTTCTTTTGCCTTCTCGTAAATAGCAACCTCCGCATCATCGCGTAAAGTTAAACCAAATATCTGTTTGAACTGTACAGACTCTCCAGACAACCTATCTTTTATCTGAGAAATAAGACTATCAATAGTTTCGATCCACTTTTCGTTATCTTGTTCATCATTCGGCCCGTGGGCTACTATAATAACCGTCTCGTTCGAAGGATTTCTACTCAGCTCCAAAATACGATCACACAAAATATCAGCTACAAGAGGGTGATCATCTAAAGGTCTGGTCAAAATTATCTCCGATTCAAACTTAAGTGGCTTTAATTCAACCTTTTCCTTATCTTTCGACATTATCAAAGGTGGGTCTGCCAACTTATCTCTAAGTCCCAAGAGATACTCGGTCTGTCTAATTATTGGGCTATAGGAGGAAACAAACAAAGGAACTACCACTATCCTAGTAACTCCTTGAGCTTCTAGCTTATCAATAGCTGCTTGCATCGTTTTTGGATTTGCCATACCGAAAGCTATTTCTATGAGATAATTTTGTCTCAAAGGTTCTACAGCCTCTTGCACAGCTCTATTCCATTTCTCTTTCCCTCCATGAGAAAGTACTAAAACGCCTACTTTCTCCACTTTTCTAGCAAAAGAAGGAACTACTACCGTTAACGCCAAAACCAAAAAGCTTAACGTTATTCTTATAGTACTCTTACTTAAAATAGCTCCACCGAACAGAACGGTTCTCCTTACAGCTAATCTCCACAGTCTAACACCTTTGTAAAGAAATATATACCTCACCCAGTTGTGTACAAATATATTGTTTATAAACATAATTCTACTACCCCCTTTTTAGAACTGTTTTGCTATTTCAACTGCCAAAAACGATCTACACTTCCTGCTGTATTTCATTATTATTTCTTACTGCTTGCCTACAACTATATATATAAAATAAAACTTTCTACCTACCATAACTTTCAGCACATACTTGATTTAAAATTTTACAGCTTAAATAATAAACCCTATTTTTCTGAAAATACTTCAAAAGTATAGATTCTTTGAACAAATCGTGTCAACTACAATTCAAGAATATTGGAAAAACTGTAAGAAATAGAAATTTCAAACAGCAATTTTTCTCTAAGATTTAGATTCTTCTTAAAATTTCCAGAACGGTAGAAAAACAGATTAACAAAAATAGTTTAAGACTCTAACAATAAGTAAAAAGGGACTAAAAGTTTGGGAAGTTAAAATGCAAGAATAGGAATGTACCTTAACTGCGTTTCTGTAACGTTCAGTTCACTTATCCCTAAAAACTCCCATTAGTTCTACTCAGAATTAGCCTAACCACCACAAGACACAAACTAAGAGAATCGCTAGAACATATCATACATCCTACCAAAAGTCTCACTTCTTCTATTTGGTGCTAAAACCACAAGTTTTTTTAAATATCTGCGAATATTACAACTTATCTATTGTTTTTCTCGTTTTATACAAAAACCTATAGGTACTATCTTTAACTAATCCAAGTGAAGCGTCTCCGCTTTTTGCATATACAACCAAAGCTTCGCAAAAATATTACAAGAAACAAAAGCACTCCTTTAATGCACTTAAACATATTATTGCTTTACCCTACTTTCCTGTTTTGTATTCTCCCTTTTTGCCATTATTAAGATTGTAAGATCAAATTAGCTGAAATAAATTATCGAGTTTTAACAAAACTCAGCAAGTTAAGCTCACTTAAGTGTAGGTATATACAGGTTTTCTAAAGAGTAACGCAACAAGAATACAATATTGTTATTTAGATATATTATAAGCAGCAAGTTTAACAAATACCTTTTTTTATCGCTAAGGTAGTTATATATTCCAAACAAACTTACTATAAGAAACGGGTATGAAGGTAATAAGAAACGTGAATTTACAGGGTCAACATTTCCTATACTCCAGAGAAATATTACAACAGCTAAATAACTTAGAAAAAACAGAATGCTTAGTATCTCTAGTTTATGTATATTATTTAAATTGATTAGTAGAAAGTAAGTCAACAAACCAAGTAATACAACAATTACTCCTATTCCAATGAGCTCATAGAGCGTCATTTGCTCTTTAAGAAGTTTTCGTAAATGTGCAAATGAGGAAGGAGACAATAGATCTAGCGCCAAAGTTTTTAAGGTGAACCAGAGGTTGTTGTCAAAAGAGGTAAATTGTTCAAATTTACGTGGGCTAAATCTATCCACACCTGTCCAGTAACCTGTTTTTGTTTTTACGTATATAAACCAAGGTGAGGAGATAGCGATAACGATCAGATTAAAGATAACTAAATGCAAACGTTTAGTTTTAACTGATAATATTACCGTTGTAACTAGAGGAAAAAGCCAGAAAATACCGAAATATCTAGTAATGCTAGTAGTACCCACAAAAAAAGAGAGCAATACTATAAAGATCAATTTTTTGGTATGAAGATAATAGTACAACGTCACGAGACTTAGAAAAGATAATAAAGTAAACATCATTTCAGCTTTTACATGGTATATATGCCAGTAAAAAGGTGAACAGACCAATAGTGCTAAAGCAGCTAAGGTAGGGTTTGTTAAAGATTCTTTTTTTAAAAATAGGTAGACAGTTACAATTAGAAAAGAAAATAATAACGAATTAACAAGCAGAGGTTGTATGGATAAGCGAGAGGTGAACCATAACAGGAGAGGGTACAGGGGAGGTCTATTGGTAATGTAGTTAGACAAAGCGTTTAGTAAGTTCTCTGTTGCTATAAATTCAAGGTTTTTTATTGCTTGTGCAGGTTGTTTCCAACGATGTTGAATAGCTATAAAAAAAGGTAAAATAAATACACCAACAGCTAAAAATAGGTAAACCCCTAGCTTTTTCAAAAGCTTACCCCAAAAGTGAACTGGAAGCTATCGAATCTATCGTAAGGTTTAGGATCGAGGTTATAAGAGTATATAAAACGTAACGGAACTCCCAGTGCGGGGACAAATATACGTAGTTCTAGACCGCTACTAGTTCGGAGATCACTTAATTTTATAGAATCAGCAAAAACGTTTCCTGCATCAAAAAAAGCTATGAGTCTAAAGGGTCCTCCTAACAGAAAATGGTATTCTAAACTAGTTTCCAAATAGGCGTTACCCCCTAAAATAAAACCGTTTTCATCAACCACTGGATTACCATTTTCATCCCTTAAAACAAGTGATCTACGTGCAAACCCCCTAACTGAGTATTCTCCTCCTCTATAGTACAATTCAAGGAATGGCAATTGAAGCTCTCCTCTACTTCTAACTTTTCCACCTTCGAGATTAAAGGCAAAAACAGTAGGTAGTCTCCCTTCAGTAACAGGACGAAAGTAGGAAAAAGAAAGTTCCATACGGTCCAGGTTTATACCACCGCCCAAGAGCCCTCCTGCATAAGAATAAGAAAGTACACTTCGCATACCTCTAGTAGGTTCAAACAGATTATCTCTACTGTCGTAAAGCCAACTTAAGGTCAGCTGCGATTTATCGTAATCAAATTCTCTAGTTATAACTTCCCCCGTTGCTGGATCTGTAACCGATGAAAGATCAAAAATAGAAGTATAACCGTAGCTTAATCTAACACTATTAAACAACCTAAATGACCTACCGTAAGAGAAACTAGCTCCCTTCGATCGACGTCTAAGTTCTTGGTCAAATAAAATGGATAGATCATCATCTCTGTCGAAAATTCTAAAACCTAAAGATTGCGGTTTATCTAAAAACCAAGGTATAAAATATGAGAGGTCTATTATATCACGTACTCTTCCCTCCTGAAGAGATAAACTAAGAGTTTCACCTCTACCTAGGAAATTTCTAGTTCTAAAAGAGACCTGGCCAAAAAATCCATCTATCTCGCTCCATCCAGCACCTAGCATAAGTTCCGTCCTATCACCTTCCTCTCCCTTTATAACCAAGTCCACAGTTTTTTTATCTACATCGAAGTTTTTAAATTCTACAGGGTTATCTTCATCCAATTTAAAAAAGCCCAACTGTTGAATTTTAAGAAGAGAATTTTTTATACCTTGTCTGTTTACATAAGCCGTTTCAAAAACTCTCAGTTCCCTACGTAAAACTTTATCCCTAGTTTTAGTATTACCCACAAATTCTATTCTTCCTATCCTATACTGGTCACCTTCTTCTATTTTTATAATTGCATCCACTGTACCATCTTTGTTACTTTCTACAAGATCGACTTTCACCTGGGAAAATATGAATCCAGTATTTTGGTAAAGATTTGATATTCTCTCTACACTTTCTTCTATCTCTTTCATATACAACCAATCCCCACCAGAAACCCTGATCAAGGAAAGTAACTTATCGGTCTGATAATATTCATTTCCCTCTATTCTAACTGTTCCCAATTTCCACCTTTTACCTTCTTTAAGGGATATATTGATATGCAGCCTTCTTTTTCTACCTCTATTTATAACTTTTATTTCAGGTTTCTCGATTATTAGATCTTTGTAACCCTTGTATAGATACAATTTGCGTATATTATTTAAATCTTCTGCAAAAATGCTTTCGTCATAAATATCTATTTTTCTAATCCGCGATATTATACCGCTTTTTTTCGTTTTCTTAAGAGCCCATCGCAACCTCCAATCGCTAAAAACTGTATTACCTTCGAAAGTTATTTTGCCTATTCTGATCTTTTCACCTTCATCTATAGAAATAACAAGTCTAACTTCCGACTTTCTTACGTCCTCGAGCCTATAGCTCACCTGCGCGAAGTTAAATCCGTTACGTGCAGCGTAATCTTTTATTATATTTACCGCTCTTTTTATCTCCCTCTTATCCAAAGGCAAACCTTCAACCAGTTGAACTTTCTCTTTATCCAATTCGTCTCTTACTTCTTCTTTACTAAGTTTTTTAAATCCTTCAAATACAAGGGACAGTAATATAGGTCTCTCTTTGACATACACTTCCAGTTCAACGTCCCTTTCGTTTTCATTAATAACTTTAATTTTGATATCATCTATCAAACCTTTATCCCATAAATTATGGATACCTTTATTGAGGGTTTCCCAATCCAACTCAGATCCCTTCTTTATGCCAAGATAATACTCCAGCGTATCGTGAGATAGAGTGTTGTTACCTATCCATTTAACATCAGCAATCCGCTTTGAAAATAGGGGAAAAGCCAACAACAGATTTACTATCCAAATTAAAGCGAAATTGGCGATTTTCATAGTTAACTCCTATAAGGAATGGATAAAAGAGGAATCTACAGAAAACCGCAGCTCTCCATTTTTTACTGTAACTGTTATTTTTCCTATTCCTATGTTTGGGTTTTCTATAAGAATTTCCGATACTTTATCTTGTACATATCTCTGTATTGTACGTCGAAGGGGACGAGCTCCTGTGGTAGTATCAACTCCTGCCTTTTTTAAAATCCACTCTTTAGCTTTTCCATCCAAAGAGATTTTTATACCTTTATGACTTAATGACTCATTCAACTCTTCTACCAAAAGGTCTACTATTTTACGTAATTCTCTTTCGTTCAAAGGCTTAAATACTATTATCTCATCGACACGATTTATAAATTCGGGAGAAAACGTCTTTCTAAGTTCCTCTATAATTTTCTGCTCCATAATTTCATAATCGTGTTCTACGTTACCTGGAGTAAATCCCATACTGTGTTTTCCCACTATAAATTTAGTACCCAAATTAGATGTCATAAGTATTATGGTATTTCTAAAATCCACCACGTTTCCATAATTATCTGTAAGCATTCCATCTTCAAGTACTTGAAGCAGCAGATGCATAACATCTGGATGAGCCTTTTCTATCTCATCGAAAAGTATTATGGAATAGGGTTGTCTTCGCACACGTTCTGTCAATTGTCCTCCATCCTCATGTCCCACATACCCTGGAGGAGAACCTATAAGCTTAGAAACCATATGTTTCTCCATATATTCCGACATATCGAAACGTATCATTGCACTTTGAGAACCAAAGAGAAACTCAGCCAACCTCCTGGCAACCTCTGTTTTACCAACTCCCGAAGGACCAAGAAATATAAATGAACCAACCGGTCTATTAGGATTAGAAACTCCCAATCTCGACCTTCTAATAGCTCTGCTTATAGCTTCTATAGCTCTATCCTGTCCAACGATACGACGTTTAAGTATAGCCTCCATATCTCTAAGTTTTTCAGCTTCCTCTTTCTCCAATTTAGAAATAGGTATTCCTGTCCATGAAGAAACAACTTCACTTATATCTTCAGCCCTCACAACAGGCAACTCTTCTGAATACCCGTTGAGTATTTTTACAAGCTGTTCTATCTCTTGTGTCAACTGCTTTTCTCTCTCTTTAAGCTCTATAGCTAAATCAAACTTTTTGTTTGCTATTGTCTTTTTTATCTCTAGAGGAATCTGTTTTTTCTCTTTCTTCAACTTCTCTAAAGAACGAAGTATGTTTTCTCTATCTCCTACCATCTCTTTGATCTTTCTAAGTTTGACCTTAGCACCTGCTTCATCCACGACATCTATAGCTTTATCAGGTTGCTGTCTATCGGTTATATATCTACTAGATTGATAAACAGCCGTGTATAAAGCCTCTTTAGTATAAATAACCCTATGAAATTTTTCGTATCTCTCCTTTAAACCTTCCAATATTTTTAAAGTATCCTCATCTGATGGTGAAGAGACATGTATACATTGAAAACGCCTCATAAGAGATCGGTCTTTTTCTATATACTTTCTGTATTCTTTAAGGGTTGTAGCTCCTATACAACATATCTCCCCTCGTGAAAGAGAAGGCTTAAGTATATTAGCAGCATCAAGCGAACCCTCTGCCGACCCTGCTCCTACTAGAGAATGTATCTCATCTATGAAAACTATAATATCTTTGTTTTCTTGTAGCTCTTTTAATATTCCTTTAAGTCTTTCTTCAAATTGACCTCTATACTTGGTACCTGCTACTATAAGCGATAGGTCTAAAGCTATAATCCTTTTATCTATAAGAAAAAGAGGCACTTTTGCTTCCACAATACGTTGTGCTAGCCCTTCAACTATAGCGGTTTTACCAACACCAGGTTCTCCCAAAAGAAGAGGATTATTTTTCGTTCTACGAGAAAGTATTTCTATTATTCGCTCCAATTCAGTTTCTCTACCTATAAGCGGATCAAATGCGTTTTGTGCAGCTAAAGCTGTTAGATCCCTTCCATATTCATATAGAAAAGGAAGTTCTCTCTTAGCTTTTTCCCCCATATCTTCGTACAGTCTGCGCACTTCATCCCTAACTGTGTAGTAATCTAAACCAAACTTAAATAAAGTCTCTGCAGCAGCTGATTTTTTCATCTTTAATATTCCCAACAATATATGCGCACACCCAACACTTTTAGAACGCATATAGTTTGCTTCTTCAGTTGCCATCCTCAAAATTTTTCTAGCTTCATCCGATAAAGGTAATTGTCTACTACTGGAAAAGGAAACGTTGCTCAAGAAAATAGCCTTCTTTTCAATCTCATCCCTTATCTTTTTATCGTTAATACCAAATATCCTAAAAAGCGATATAACAATCTCATCACCCTCTCTGAGAATTCCTAGAAGAAGATGCTCAGAATCTACTACTCTACTATTAAACCTTCTAGATTCATAACTTGCAAAAAATATTGCTCGTTTGGCTTTTTCATCATATCGTTCAAACATCGCTCATCCTCAACATTCCATCGTTAAGCACTAAAATTTTACCACATACCCGCGCAACATCACGATCATGAGTAACTAGAAGAAGCGATGTTTTCAACTCGTCTACAAGTCTCATCATTAAATCTAATACTACCCTAGCATTATTTTTATCTAAATTACCTGTGGGTTCATCCGCTAGGAGAAGTTTAGGAGCATTAATAAGAGCTCTACATAAAGCCACTTTCTGTTTTTCACCACCAGATAGATTGGAAGGGAAAAGATGAGCTTTACTATAAAGACCTACAGCGTTCAACAAATAACTAGCTTCATTATAAGCTTCTCTTCGTGAACAACCTAAAGCTATCTTAGGCAAAACAACGTTATCCAAAACATTCAAATCGTTTAACAGATAGTGAAACTGGAAGACGATACCCATTTTTTCCAAACGCAATCGTGCTTTCTGAGAAAACGTAAGAAGAGAAATATCTAGGCCCTCTAAGAGAACGTTACCATCGTCAAACTCCATTATTCCAGCAATAGACATAAGAAGCGTTGTTTTACCACTGCCAGAAGGCCCCATTATAGCTATAGACTCCCCATAATCCAACTGCAAGTTTACTCCTCTTAAAACTTTTAACACTTTCTCACCATCCAAAAAACTCTTCCTCAAATCTCTAACTTCCAAAAACAACCCTTTCTCCCACAAAATAATCTAAAAACCTGACAAAAATTAAAGAAAAAAGAAAACCTATACACGAAGCTATAAAAAGTATAAGGATAGCTAATAATAAAGAAACTTCAAAAGGCAAATAATCTACAAAATACACTTTTCTAGGTAAAGATACAACTCTCCATTTGTCTAAAAAATAAGCAGTAGGTAACGCTACTAATAACCCTACTAGGGCAGACTTTGAAACAGTTACAACTCCAACACCACCAAAAACATAGCTTATTACACCTCTATCTATTCCTATAAATTCCAGTATAGATATATCTCTCTTTTTGAGAGTGGTCATAAAAACTAAAAACACAAGTACAGATATAGAAGAGAGTAGAAAGATCAAAGTTATAAAAACTCCAAGGATTACACGTTCCACAACAAACGCGAAATAAACCTCTTTATTTAAATCTTTCCACGTGTATATTGCGGAATAAGGAAATTCGCTTTGCAACTTCTCTTTAAGATCGATAGCTACGTAAGGATCTTTAAACAGAAATGCCAAAACTTTAGTATCATTTTCCGGAAAAGGGAGTTTCTTAATATCTAGGGCTAAAAATTGCTCATCTAAAACCTCGCTGTTTTTCAACACTCCTTCCACCGACAGAGGGATTCTAAGAGGTGTTAGTCCCATAGGAGATAAAGTAACCTTAGGAAGTACAAGCTCCACAAACCCTTTCTCATAAATATCTATACTGCTAATCACTCGCTCGTCTAAATATGAAGATGCAACGCTATAACTATTTAAAGGATGAAGAAAAAACGGTAACTTATCGTAGTAGGCTATCACAGTAACAGGTTCTACAATATTACCAGAAACTATCCATCCTTTCTCACGAAAAAAAATAGAAGATTCTCTAACGTATGATATAACATCTTGAGGTATACTATTAAGCAAATCACTTACATTGTCTGAATATATTTCCATATGAGGCAAAGAATCTAGTATCCGTTGTTCCAGTTTTTTTTGAATACCAAGTAACGCCGAAAAAGCAAGATAGGTTATCAATGCAGAGATAGCTATTCCAGTTTGCGCTATATATATCAATATCCTTAACGCGCTATCACTTCTGGTGCGTAAATACGCAGATATCAAAAAACGAACAAAGTTAAACATTAGATGAGTCCATCTATATCAGCTAAATCTTCTTCTTGCTTGGGCTTTAAGAGAGGAAATAAAATCACTTCTCTTATGCTAATTTGACCAGTTAAAACCATAGTAAGTCTATCTATACCTATACCCAACCCTCCTGTAGGAGGCAGACCAATCTCCAAAGCTCTCAAATAATCCGCATCTAAAGGAAATCCTTCTTTCTTTTTAGCTAGCTGTTCTTTAAACCTGTTAGCCTGCTCTAACGGATCGTTAAGTTCCGAAAAAGCGTTAGCTATCTCCATACCCCCTATGTAAAGTTCAAACCTCTGGGCAAAACCGCTCTTGTAAGGATCTCTTTTTGCCAACGGAGAAACTTCCACTGGATAAAGGGTAATAAAAGTTGGATTTACAAGTTTATCTGCCACTAATTCTTCAAACAAGGCTACTAGAACTTCCCCATAACTATAATCTTCTGGAATTTCTAAACCCAATCGTTCACAAATCCTTTTAGCCGATTCAACAGAATCTATCTCCTTTCTATTTAACCCTCCCATCTCGATTAAAGAATCCTTTAAAGAGACTCTATTCCAAGGTGTAGAGAAATCTATCTCGAGATCGGCAAACTTTACAGTTTTTTGTCCAATCACTTTTTCTAGAACGTGAACAATAATCTCCTGGGTAAAATCCATAATATCTTCATAATCCTTGTATGCCCAATAAAGCTCTAACATAGTAAATTCTGGGTTGTGTTTGGTAGAAACTCCTTCATTGCGAAAATTTCTACCTATTTCATAAACTTTGTCAAAACCTCCTACAACCAAACGCTTTAAAAACAACTCAGGAGCGATACGCAAGTAAAGATCGATATCTAGAGCATTATGGTGAGTTACAAACGGTTTAGCAGCAGCACCTGTTGCCAAAGTATGTAACATGGGAGTCTCAACCTCTATAAAACCTTTATCATTAAGGAAACTCCTAATAGCAAATAGTATTTTGTAACGGGTATCAAAAATCTGTCTTACTTCATTACTAACTAAAATATCTATATATCTCTGCCTGTATCTAGTCTCTACATCTGCTAATCCGTGCCACTTCTCCGGTAAAGGCCTAAGCGATTTGGAGATAATAACAAGAGAAAAAACCTCCAAAGACAATTCACCTGTTTTAGTTCTAATCACTTTACCTTCAGCTCCTATGAAATCTCCTATATCGAGCAGCTTAAGAAGAGCTTGTTCTTTGGCACTTAAATTGTTTTTTCTTATAAAAAACTGTAATTTATCTTTCCCGGAACTAACATCTATAAAAATTAATTTACCGTGTCCCCTCTTCGCTATTATCCTACCTACTACTCTACATCGTATATCTCGTTCCGACAAGCTTCCTCTATCCAAAGAGGAGTAACGTTCATGTACCTCGTGAGGCAGATAATCGTAATTCCACTTAGTAGGAAAAGGATCGAAACCAAGCTCCTTTATCTTTCTTAGTTTTTCACGGCGTTTCATCCTTTGATTATGTAGTTCACTCATATATCCTCCAATAAAAACCAAACGGTAGAAATATTATAAGAGAAAAAAGTATACCCTGTTTACAGAAATCGATTTCCTTAGATATACCTGCGTTGATAATATAATCTAAAATTTAAACGTTCAATTTATGTTCAAAAAGATAAAAGAATTCTTTTCAGCGAAAACTGCCGTTACAATTCCCATTATAACGTGTGAAAAATTTTGTGATTTAAGTGTAGAAGGATTTCCTCTAGACAGGTGGAGATACGCCAATATAATTGCTACTCTTTCTATACGTAAGGTAAAAGTAGAACTACAACTCTCTAAGATGGCATCCATTAAAGAGTTAAACTTAGTACATTCGTTCCATTATCTAAGAAAGGTATCTGATTCGGGGTACGTGGCAAAAAGATTGGGTATAAAAAAAGAGTTAGCTGCAGAAGTAGTAAAGCTGCAACGACTTATGGTAGCTAACACTCTAAAAGCCGTTCAGATAGCTCGAAACTCAGGATTTGCATTTGTGCTAGGTGGTGGTTTACATCACGCAACTAGAGCCAAAATTTACAACTTTTGTATTTTTAACGATATAGCTATAGCGATAGAGAAATTTAGGGAAAACTTCCCTTCATCAAAAATAATGATAATAGATTTAGATCTCCACGACCCTAACGGCTTACGTGATATATACAAAAACGACAACAAAATATCAATATTCTCCATCCATAACTACGAGTGGGGAACGGCAAAAGCATCTAACGAAAAAATTATCGTTTTAGATAGAGCTAACGACAAAACGTATATGAAACATTTAAAAAGGGGGTTACCATCGTTTTTTTACGACAATTCTCCAGATCTTATCTTTTATGTAGCAGGTGTAGACGTAGCCGAGGACGACGCTATAGGTAATTGGGAATTATCAGATAAGGGAATATTAGAAAGGGACCTTTTTGTCTGGAGATTGTCAAAAAAAGCTGAAGTTCCCTTAGTAATACTAACTGCCGGAGGGTACGGTAATAACAGTTGGAAATACACGGCAAGGTTTATCTTAGCTATAGCAAACAAAGATCTAACCTTGCCCACAAAAGATCAACTAACAATGGAAAGAACTAAAATTTTAAGCGAAGGAATAGTAAAAGTCGATGAAATAACAGAGAACGACCTTTTGCCAGCCAGAGCTATTAGAGAAGCAAAATTTCTGGGTAGATTTTCAAAATACCAAATAGAATTATTTTTAGAACGATGCGGTGTATTAAATTTTATACGTTCCCTAGGCTATAAAAACACAATTGTAGATATATATGAAGTAGGGACTACATATTACTTGAAACTATTTGGAGATGGTCTAGAGCTTATAGATATAAAAGTCAGTATCGACAATTTATCGGTACCTGGATATAAACTAATATCGATAGATTGGCTTATGCTACAGAATCCTAAAGCAGGCAACTCCGATCTTTTACCAGGTCAAAGATACAAGGGACTAGGTATACTCGAAGAGGTAGTAGCTCTGTTAGCTTTAGTAGCTAAGGAGCTAAATTACGACGCTTTATCATTTATTCCTTCCTACTATCATGTAGCAAGAATGGCATTTCCCTTTATGAAATTTAAAGATCCACAAAAACAAGGAGAATTTATTGCTATATCAGAAGCACTATCAAATTATTCTTTTCAAGAAGCAAGTTGGTTAGTATCGGAAGGTAAGATAGCCCTTAATGGAAAAACTTACATATGGAAACCTTCTCTTATGATCTATCCTTTAAACGAGAAGCTAAAAATGCAAATTTTTACGCAAAAGTATTACAAAATCGTAGAATCAATACTAAGTAATAGCAAAGTTTACGTAGATGCAAAAAGTAAGAAAAATTCAAAATAAAGTAGGATTCTTAACGCTAATCTATCTACTCTTATGGATAACAATCGCTATGGGCGGTATTCCGAAATACGCAATAGCAACTCCTATTATTATAATTCTCCATTTATTAGTGACTCTTTATTCTCTAGTATTAGGTGTACTTTTCGAAAAAAGAGAAAGAGAAATAACTAAAGAAGCGGTTGACCTTATAGAAGATCCTTTTATAACTTCCAGAGAGATAGAATCTATCTACCGTGACAAGGTAACAAAAAGAAAATGGGCTACTACGGTATTTTTAACTAACGTTGTTTTATTCTCCGGTGTTATTTCTTCCATTTTCAGTATTAGTAGCCCAGGTATAGCTATCAACCTCCTTCCTATAACATCTGTAATATCTTTCTTTATTGGAACCAAATTAATAGATAAATCGATCGTAAAAAAGTTTCTCCAGAAAATAAGAATACCGTTATAGAGTAAAAAGCTAAGAAGTAGGAACAAAACCTATAGGTCGAAACGAGAAGGTAAGAACAAATACAACGAAAGATATAATAACAACCATAACCCTAGAAAATTCCAAGGGATCTTCTTCATCTACTACTGGTGGATGGTCCAATCCTATAACAAACACAACAATATTCCATATCCACCATCCACTCCACCAAAAACCCGCTATAAAAAGTCCTACATAAAGTACACGTGAGACTATCTTGAAGTTAGAACCAACCAGAGAGTAAAGGATATGACCTCCATCTAATTGGGAAATAGGCAACATATTTAGAGCTGTTATAAATATGCCGAACCAAGCTGCCAATCCTATAGGATGCAGATATATCTCTTCATCACCTAAACCAAGTAAAAAGCGAGCTATTTTAAAAACAAGAGGTTCACTTAGATATATAATCGATTCACTTTTATCAAATGGAACATTGTATTCCTTTTCAGAAAGAAGCAAACCTACTATAAGGAAGGGGATAGAAACCACGAATCCAGCTATAGGTCCTGCTGCTCCCACATCTACCAAAGTTTTTTTGGATTTTATATATTCCCGTATCCTTATCACTGCACCCAATGTACCTATACCGAAAGGAACGGGAATAAAGTAAGGCAGAGAGACATTGAGGTTATGTATTCTAGCAGCTATGTAATGTCCCATCTCGTGAGCTAGAATAATAGTAAGAAGCGGTAAAGAAAAAAGAATAGCGTATTTAAAAAATTCATATAGAGAACCCGCACTAGCACCTGCGAAAAAACCGCCAAAAATAGTAGTAGTAACAAAAGTTAAGACAAATAGAATTAAATGTATCAATACTTGCATAGCTACAGCAAATAGGAAGAAATATTTAGTTTAGAGACAAAATAAGAGTAAATTTCTTTGGCTTTAAAATTTAGAGAATCTTTCTTTATTCTCATTTCTACCAATCGGCGTATTATAGAAGGTACTTTTTTAGGATCGATAGCTATTCTTTCCAGTAAATTCAATACTCTATCACCCTCTTCTACAAACACAAAATCTACAAAAGAATCGTCGTTACTTCTAATATGAACGGCATTAACTTTGCCAAATAGATTATGAACATCTCCAAGTATCTCTTGATAAGCACCTATCAAGAAGAAAGCTAAAAGCGATCCTTTTGCCGTATTCTCTTCAGCAATAGGCAAATATCCAGATATAACAGAGTTCAATACAAACTTGTCCACAACGCCGTCTGAATCACACGTTAAATCCATTAAAATTACGTCTTTAACGGGAGGCTTATCTAAATTAGCTACAGGCACAACAGGGAACAGTTGACCTATAGCCCACATATCTGGTAAAGATTGGAAAATAGAGAGATTTATATACAATTTATCAGCCGAAATCTCTCTTATCTTTTCTATACCTGCAATTTTGCTATTTCTCATATATTCATTTGTGCTCTTTAATATAGATTTAAAGGAGTGTTCAGCAAAAGCGTATTCATCCAAGCTTATCCTTCCCAATTTAAAAAGTGTACGAGCTTCTTCCCGCAATTCTAACGCATTGTGATAACTCTCCAGAGCGTTCTCTTGTGAAATATTTTCTAGCAACTCATGAAGTTCCTGAACAACTGTTTCTTTTATATTTTCAACCGAGATCTGAGAAGTATCACTAGAAACGAAAGGAATACAATCTATTACGTTTGTTAGTAATACGGCGTGATGAGCAACCATTGCCCTACCATATTCCGTGAAAAGATTAGGATGTTTCAGATTTCTATCGTTACATATAGAACTAATCCCGTAAACAACATCGTTACAATACTCATTTACAGAATAATTCATACAAGAGCTACAGTTCTCTCCCATAAACCCGATATAATCAACTCCCAATCCACCTCCCACATCTACATTTACTATAGGAACACCTTTTTTTCTAAGTTCAGCAAAAACATATCCAAACTCTTTTATAGCTTCCTTAATCAACGCAATATCGTTTATCTGAGAACCTATATGAAAATGTAAAAGGGTAAAACAATCCAAAATATCATTTCGTTCCAGCATATTTACGCCTTTTAATATATCTTCTACTGTAAGGCCAAACTTGGCTCTATCTCCCGATGTTCTTAACCAATGTCCTTCTCCCTCTACCGCCAATCTAAGCCTAAAATCTATATCTATTCTGTTATCCCACTTACCAAAAGTTTGCACTAAATATTCCAACTCTTCCAACCTTTCGACAACCACAAAAGGCTTAAATCCCAAAAACTTACTTACCATAGCTATATCTATATATT
>JALWYX010000002.1 GCA_027078415.1 Thermoanaerobaculia bacterium | reverse complement strand
GGTTAGTATGACCCAAAAACTCTCGTGGTTGTAACTTTTCCCTTCATATTTTTTAGGATTATCAAGTATTTCCATGTATATAGATTTAATTAGCCATAATCCGGGTTTGTTTATTTTAAGAGTTGCTATACCGTTTTTGTCTGTATAGGTCTTTATAAACTGTTTGCCTGATTGTCCGTACAAAACAGCATGGTCTTTTAAAGGTTCTCCTTTCCAGGTAAGTTTTACTTCTATAGTATCGGAGATACAAGGCAAGGTAAGGGGGGTGAGAGCTATTGGAGAGGCGTTAAACGTTTCAGGATTTAGTTGAATTTCTTTTGTGTTTTTCCCTTCTGCGTGAAGAATTGTGAAAATATAGCGAGTATACTTTTCATCTGCCTTTTGTGTGGATATTCCTTTCTCTTTTCTTTGTTGGATTATATTTTCTAATCCTTCATTTTTTAGGTACTTTTCAAAATCTTTAGATTCTATGGTAATAACACTAGGTTTCATAGCTAAAAAGGCAACATAATGACCAGGGTTTTCTACTTTAACTGTTGCTGTAGAATAGGTTTTCTGTTCCTCCCATGCAAGATTTTTTTTAGTGGTTCCTATTGCTAGAAATGAGTTTGCTATTCTGTTTAGGGGAATAGCTATCTCATCTTTTGGAAAAATTGCTCCTATAGTAGCTATAAGTTGTACTTCGTCTCCAGTTTTTATTAAATTGCTTTCTTGCGCTTTTATCCATATATCGTGTGCGTATATTTGGGTAGTTATAATAAAGAGCGGTAAGTAAATTTTTAATTTCATCGTTACTTAGATAAAGTAATTTTTTATAATTTTAAACAATTCTAAGGGAGATTTGTAGGCTTCAAAATAAAAAAGCGCTTTTGCTATTTTGTCTGCGTTGTGTGTAAATGGAAACCATGGAGGTTTTGGAAATTGTATATAGGGAGAAAATATTACGCTTTTCTCTATGTTTTCAAACATCAGTGCGTTGTGAACAAAACCTATGCCGGATTCCACGTTATCCAATGTATTTCCTGGATATGCCCCCCATGTGGTAACTCCTAGAGCAAATCCAAGAGCAGCCCATGAATTAAGAGAAACGGTTCCATATCGTACTCTCTCCAAGTGTTCTGTGAATCTTCTATAACCTATAGTTTCTATAGTTTTATCTTTTATAAGAAAAGTTACATTTAACGATCCGTATATTTTTTTATTTATAAAATCGATCGATTTTGCTAAAAATTCTTCCTTATCTTTTGCTTGTAACGATGTTTCTGCCATAAAAGGGCAGAAACTCTCTGTGGAAAAGGCAAGTTCTTTCTTCTCTGGATCTAGATCTGTTGCAAAGGTCCATGGAAGGTATTCGTCTGATTTATCACCGCTTTTGTATGCGTTTAGGTATCTGTCTGCAAACTTAGAAAATCTTTCATGAGCTCCGGGGTAATAAGCTTTTCGGGGGGGTAGTTTCGAAAGCATCTCTTTTATTGTTGTAAGGAGTTTTTCCCTATACGGCCAATTTTTTTCTGTTACTATTACTCTTGCCGCATTACAATTGAAACTCGCGTTGTTTGTAAACATAGATACGATATTTTCTGCTTGGTATAAAAGTTCCTTTTCAGATAGATGTTCAGGTACTACTACAACAGGAGAAACGTTTCCCAACTCCGCTGTTACTTTTTTGTTAATAATTGGTTTTTTTGCTAAACGATTACTTTCGTTCCCAAAAACTATTTTGTAAAATGTACTCTCTGCTCCAGTAAGATGTATTTCGTCCACCAAGTTGTGTTCTACCACATATTTTCCTACTTCTGCATCTCCAAGTATTATTCGTAGGTATCCTTCTTCTATAACTCGTCTTAAAGCTCTTTCCAAAAGAGGGTACAAGTAGGAGTTGATAGGATGTAGTTTGAATATCACAACTTTGCGCTCTACAAACATTTTTGTCAGCAGATCTAGGGGGCCTATCGATGAAACGTTACCTGCGCTTAAAACTGCTACCACCTTACCGGTGATAGTAGTCGTGTAAGCTTTTGCTTGATTAGCAGAGAGATTTTGCTCAGAGACTTTTTCGTTTAGCCATAACTCTGCTGAAATTCCGTTAAATAGCAGTGAATCCCATATTTTTACAGGGAAAACCTCTAAAGCTAATTTACCAGACGGTCTATGTTTAATTTTACCCGGTACATACGGGATTTTACCTTCTGCTATATGTTCTAAAGATATTGCAAGGTAGTTCAGATATTTTAAGATGAGATAAGGACCAGCTAGCCATTCTTCTGCCGACGGTGCACTTTTTGCTTTGACGTTTAACTCTACCCATTTTTCTGCTACTGCTATAAAACCTGTTTTGAGCGAGTTCAAAATATTTATAACTTCGTCGATATCCAACTTGGCCCATTCGTGCTTTTTCTCACTTAGTGTAATTAGAGCCGCGTCTATTGCTACATGCGAGGATGAGAGTTGGTCTACGCTTATAACTTTTGCCATTGGGATATCCAACAAGTACAATAATATTATAAGTAGTCGTATATTGCCTAATATTTGAAAGGGTGAATATGCAAGTTAGAGAAGAAACTAATATAGATATTGTCTCTTCCTCAGATGCAAAAGAGATTGAGAAGCTAGATATAAGTGTTGTTATTCCAGTTTTGAATGAAGAACAAAGTATAGAGGAATTGACAACTAGAATTGTTGATGTATTGGAATCTCTTGGTATGAGATTCGAGATTATATATGTTGATGACGGTTCGGATGACAATACTGCAGAAGAGATTAAAAAAATTAAGACTCGAGAAAAGCGCGTGAAATTAGTAAGGTTTAGACGCAATTTTGGAAAAGCTGCAGCTCTAAGTGCTGGTTTTGCTCAAGCTAAAGGAGATCTTATATTAACTATGGATGGTGATCTGCAAGATATTCCTGAAGAGATTCCTAAACTTATAGAAAAGTTGGAAGAAGAAGATCTTGATCTCGTTTCCACTTGGAAATACCCTAGGGTTGATCCTTGGGGTAAAAAAATTGCCTCCAAGCTCTTTAATTATGTTACAGGTAAAATAGCTAGGATAGGTCTGCACGATTTTAATTCAGGCTTTAAGTTGTATAGGAAAGAGGTTGTAAGAGAAATAAACATATACGGTGAGCTGCATAGGTATATACCAGTCTTGGCAAGTAGGAGAGGTTTTAAAGTAGGAGAAGTGAAAGTAAAACATGCTCCTCGCAAATACGGAAAAAGCAAATATGGATGGGATAGGTTTTATAAAGGGTTTCTTGACCTTTTAACCGTTTTGTTTATAACAAAGTATACAAGGAGACCTTTACATCTTTTTGGATTGGTTGGACTTATATTTTTTACAGCAGGATTTTTGATAAACGCCTATCTTGCTTACTTGTGGTTTAACAACCATTCTCTTTCAGATCGCCCTTTGTTGCTTTTAGGAATATTGCTTATGCTTATAGGAATTCAAGTGCTTACTACAGGTTTACTAGGAGAAATGATTACCTATAAAAACTTTAAAAGACAAGATAGTTATTCTGTAAAAGAGATAATAGAATGAAAAGAATACTCTTTGTTACTCAAACTTTCCCTCGCAGTGAGAAAGATATATCTGGTACTTTTGTATATTCTTTGGCTAAGTCTTTAGATAGCCTAGGATTGGAAGTAGATGTTTTAGCTCCTCATACAGATAAATTGCCTTACGATAAAATTTTTAATGGTTTGTATATACGTTTTTTTAAGTACGCTTTCCCTGGTTTTGAGACTATAGGTTACGGTAGGAGTTTACGAAAAGATATAAAGGTTAAGTTTGAATCTATTGTAGTGTTACCGTTTTACCTAAAAAAAGGTAATGAGAATGTAAAACTTCTTGCTAGAGCCCGACGATACGACTTTGTTCATGTTCATTGGCCTGTACCTAACTTGTTTATGCTAGGGGGTGTTGAAGGGGCTGTAGGGTTAAGTTTACATGGAAGCGATGTTTTTCTAACGGAAAAGTTGGCTGTTTCGTTTATCATGCGTAGATGGGTTAGGAAGGTTTCTTTCGTTGCTTCATGTTCTCCAGAACTTTTAGATCGGTTTACAAAAACTACAGCTTTTCAAGGTATGAAAGAAGTTATTCCTTACGGTGTTGATAGTTCAACCTTTTCCCCCAATAGGTCTCTTGGTAAAAAGATACGTGAAAAATTGGGAATTTCTAGTGAAAGTGTTGTTATTTTAGCTCTAGGGAGAATGGTGGAAAAGAAAGGTTTTGAATACTTGGCTCGAATTGTTTCTAAATTAGCTGAAGATAAAGATGTTCATGTTATTTTTGCTGGTGACGGAGAATTATTGAACAGTATTAAAAAAATAGTTTCAGGTAATCAGAAGGTTCATTTTGTCGGAAAAGTGTTACGCGACGAAATAGTTTCTCTATACAACGCGGCCGATATATTTGTTATGCCTAGCATTCACGATTCTAAAGGTAATGTGGACGGATTGCCTAACGTTATCTTAGAGGCTATGGCAACTGGTTTACCTGTGGTTGCAACTCGAGTTAGTGGTATACCTTTAGCAGTAAAAGATGGTGTTAACGGTTTTCTTGTGAAAGAAAAGGATAGTGAAGCTATTTTTGAAAAACTAAGAATCCTTATTCATAACAACGCACTACGTAAGATTTTTGCTGATAATTCGAGAAAAATTGCAGTTTCTGATTTTGGATGGGAAACAATAGCAAAGAGATATTACGATCTTTATCTCTCTGTAACAAACAATTTTTAGGTATTTTAGCTGTTGGACTTGCGATTGTAGGTTTAACGTGGGGCACGATTGTATACCCGCGAATACCTAGGGCAGACGAAGCTACTTGGCAGCTAGCAGCGCTTAGTATCCTCTACGACTTCGATCTTCGTTTTGCGCAGGAGGATATTGCAAGAGCTAGTAAATTATTTGAACAAAACGGCTACCTTATCCTTGCTTCGGACAATAGAGGAGTAGAACTCTATTTTCCTGTACCTCTTGTATACCCTATCCTTACTGCGCCTTTTTACCTTCTTACAGCTAACGCTTTTGTCCTTTTGAACATGGCCGTGGCTCTTATTCTTTTAATCTACCTCTACAAGCGTAGCTATGATATGATGTTTTTTTTGCTTGTACCAGCTGTCTCTCTAATACCGTATTCTCTACCAGTTTTGCTAGATGCACTTTTTATATATATCTTCTTTACAACTTCATCTTTAACTCTACGTGTAATCACTTTCGTTGTTGTCTCTTGGCAACAACCTCTCTTCTTGCTATTTCTTCCAGTACTTTTGAAAAAACGTTATACTTATGCGTTAAATTATCTGGTTTCTGTATTTTTACTACTTCTTATCGGTTCTTTGCATTTCTTAACGTTGTCTCATATTCACCCGTTGCTATTTGAAGAATTTTTAGTTCTCGATTTGAGTAAAATTGCACACAATACAGATTGGCAAAATTATCTCAATACTCTGCAACCCTACCCAATGAATAACACTTTTATATTATCTTTTCTGCTTTCTGGAGCAGGAGGACTGTTCTTAGCTTTTCCCTTCCTTGTTACTTTTCTAAAAGAAAAAAAGTTTTCAATTATTTTCCTTATATGGGTACCTTTGGAATTAATTTTTCCTCGTTTACATCTTTTTTCCTCATATTTGTATCCTGGTGGAGGTAAAGTATTTTTTTATCTAACCTTTATTGTACCTTTTATAGCTTCTACCATTAGAAAGAGTTATTTAAGTTACCTACTTTTACTGTTGAGTTTACCTATACACTTTACAAACTTTTTGAGGTACGATCCTGCGTTAACTTTACCTTTTTATAAGTCTCGTTTTCTATTGCCGAGTGGATATATTACTTATATAACTTATTTGCCTTTCTCTGTTCATAATATGGGGAAATATAAATTGTATATAGAAAATAGGTGCATAAAGAGCGAATCTTCATCTTATTTATATATCTATACAGATATAGATTGTGTAGGAATGTTAGAAAGTAATATAAAAGATGTTAATGTTAAAATTGCCGCTTATGTTCCCGATACAAAATTGTATTTTAAAACCACAGAAAATAGTTGGTATGTGGATTTTGACTCTCGAGGGAAAAGAACCGGTGTAGATTTGTACCTAACGGTTACCCCAAAAGGTACACCTTTTTATATATACGCTTCTACCGATCGTTTCTCAAAATCATCTTTTATTATTTTTTTGAAACACAGGCTAGAATAGTTTAGAGTCTGGTATCTTAATGGTACCTGGAAATGGTGTGTAGGATTGGTTGAGACTAGAACTACTTTGTTGTAATTAATACCTGTAAATAGGTATCTAATATTTGAGGGTTAGTATTGGGGGTTAAGGGCTTAGAGTATTGATTGTGAGTTGTATTCTGAAATAGAAACTTTTTCGGTGAGTAAAAGAGCACAAAAAGAGTAGCATATTTTTCTATTTCTTTCTATGTAGGATAAATTTTCCTTTGTAGCCGTTAGAAAATTTGAAATTTCCTTCTATAGTCATTCCTGTGAAATTTGCGTTAAACACCCCTTTCCTGTAAGGGTGAGGAAAATCACCGCTAAGTGTAAAGGTAAAAGGTGCAAATCCATTTATCTTTCCTCTAACGTTGGTAGGTGTAAGTTCTATTCTTATAGAGTTTTTATCTCCTGAGAACAGCTTTGCGGTTCCTTCGAGTCTATTTTTTTCCTCTTTTAGGTTGGATATGGTTATACCGGTAGCCAAATTGCTTTTAATTATTGGTATTAGTTCTCCTTCCCAGTTGCCCTCAATGTTGGCAAAATGAGTAGGTATATTTGTGAATGCTGTTTTTAAGATGGTTATCTCTTCTGGGGACAACATATCTATTTCAAATTTCTCTGGTATTCCTGTACCTCCAAATTGCGAATTTAGATCTATCAGTTTATTTAAAACTTTCTGATACTCGTATACTCCAGCTGTTTTTTCTCCAACGAGAAATACGGTAAGGATATCGTCAAGAACATTAGTATGCCACATGGGAATAACGTAGTTGGGTAGATCCAAATTCTGTATACTTTTTATCGTTTCTATATCTGTCTGTTTGTATTCTATAAAGTCTATTTTTTCAGTTTCAGTTTCTACCACTATAGAGAAAATATTGTTCGCCCCTAAAAGATCGATCTTTAAAGACTTTATTGGAAAATCTTTTTTAAATAATTCTTCAATTTTTTTGAAACTTTTCTTCAATTTAGATAGGTTTGGGGAACGTAAATACGTTATATCTCCCAAGTTGTATTTTATTTTGTAGATGTTATCTTCTACCTTTTCCCAATCAAAAGATAGGGTTAGAGGATTTGGTTTACGAGGCTTTATCTCTAGTGGAGAATCGTATCTGATCTCGGTGTGGGGCGTTTTTAGTGTGAGGGTGGCTTTTATAGGTCTTTTGTTTCCGAGAAAAGGCGTTATTATTTTTATTTTGTTTTTTTCTTTGGATACTATTTTTGCTTTTTGCCCGCCAATTTCTACAGTTAAATTGGGAAGATTGCCAATAGAGTTGCCTATTATTGTAAGTTCTGTACCAGGATATATATCATCGTTACTCGTTTTTACCTCGTATATTGTGGGTTTAACTTCATAATTTAGAACCCCTTCAAACACTACGGTATCATCGTTTATTATTCGTAAAGAGAGAGGATACATTCCTGGTTCGTTGCCTGGTAAGTAAGGGATTGTAAACGTAATTCTACCCGGATAAATTTTTATTGTCTCTGCAGGTATTTTGTTGTTATGAAGATATATAGTTATATTTTCGTTACCTCTTATATCTGGGGAGGTTACTGTAACTACTGTACCTCCCGTTACTCTGTCGGGAGGTGAGATAGAAATAGCTTTCCATACAATTTGTTTGGGAGCGAGTAGGTAAAAGATTAGCCAAGCTATGGCGGTTAAAATAAAGATAGTTATAACAGTTATCAAAACGTTTCGAAGGGTTAAGAATGTTTTAAGTTTATCTAACTTAGAGACTTGCTCCTCTTCCGCTTCCTCCTCTTTCTTTTCTGCATCCTCTTCAGTGTCTTTTTTATCGCTCTTTTCGTCAGGTTGTTCCTGCTGTTGTTGACTGCCATCTTGCTCTTCGTTTTTTTCTGTCTCTAAGATGTCGCTTTTATTTGCACTTTCTATTTCAGGTTCTTTTAATAGTCCCATCTCTTTTAAAATCTCTTGAGCAGGATCTACCACTTTTATTACTATGGGATTCTGGGCTGTTTTTTGTCCTAGGCGCACAATATCTGAATGAGAAAGAACGATTTTTTTGTTTTTTTCAATTTTTTCTCCGTTTACGTATGTTCCGTTTGAAGAACCTAGATCCTCTAAGTAGATACTTTCACCGTTCCAAACAATTTTTGCATGAGTTTTTGAGATTGAAGGATGATATATATGTATGTCGTTTTCTGGATTTCTTCCTATTAAATACTCCTTTTCCTTTTCGAGTTCGATCGTTTCTTCTTCTATATCTGAAGAACCTATTATAAGTTTAGGTTTAGGAACGTTTTGCATATCCTCAGATAAAAAGTATGACTATAAGTACTATAGAAGCAAGAACGATCAAAGAGACAGATATTATCTTAGGAAGATATATTAACAGCGTTTCTTTGAGTTCTTTTAATGTTGAGCTTTTTCTTTCTGCTTGTAAGCTAGAGAGGGTGTAACTTCCTATGATAGTGTTTTCTATTGAAGTAGGTCTGTTTATTCTGTTTATATGTTTTTTTTGTGAAGATACTACTCTATCATCTATCTGAAATAGACCATCGGTGTTGAAATAACCGGTTTGAACTTTCCACATCTCAGATTTTTTATCGGTTGGTATTTGTTGTTGACCTGTGTTTTGAATTTTTGGAATAAAACCTGTAGCTTCTATGATAGTAGCCTCTACCATAGGTTCTACTTTTATTTTAACGCTCCCTATTGATATTACGTCTTTGCTAGTTACCACTATTGGTTTGTTTGGTTTTATTTTAGTTCCGTTTACTACAGTACCGTTTGTCGAACCTAGATCTTCTACAACTACGTTGCTATTTTGGAAGTATATTTTTAGATGTTTAGTTGAAACGAATGGATATTCTAACGATATATCGGAACTTCTGGCCCTTCCTAAAATTGCGTATTTTTTTGTAATAGGGTATATAGACGTTTTACCGTTTGGTGACGTTACAATTATTTGCTATACACAT
>JALWYX010000001.1 GCA_027078415.1 Thermoanaerobaculia bacterium | reverse complement strand
CGTGGAAAGGAGTCGATAAATGTTAAAAGGGAAAATTTTGATTGCCGATGATGAGCGTGAATTTGTTGATAACTTGGTGGAAATAATAGGTTCTGACGCCTACCTTAGCAATATAGAGGTAGATAAAGCGTATGATGGATATGAAGCTATGGAAAAGTTAATTAAGGACGATTTTGATCTCGTGATTATGGATATAAGAATGCCCAAGATAAATGGACTGGAAGTTATGTCCATTGTAAAAAGACTTAAACCAGAGACTATGATCTTTATAATGACTGGCTACGGATCTGAAGAGATCATTAGAGAAAACATTGGGAAAGGAGGAGTTAAATTTTACGAGAAACCTGTTGATATTAATAAACTCCTAGAAGATATAAGAGACCTTTTTTCGAGCAGAGTTAAGGGATATATAGAGGGACTTGGGGTTGTAGATTTTTTACAGGTAGTTGAACTTAGTAAAAGAAGTTGTACACTGCGTGTTGTGATAGATAATGGGGAAAGTGGTGTCATTTTTATTGAAAAGGGAAAGATAAAAGGAGCCATTGCTGGGGATAAGGAGGGCAAAGAAGCACTTCGGTTAATAGTAGGTTGGGAGCATACATATCCAAACGTCTCTATATTTGTAGATCCTTTAACAGATTTGAAAGATGTAGTTAACAATATAGAAGAGGCACCTATTTCAACTCTGCTTCTAGAGCTTGCACATGAGATAGATGAATACAAAAAGAATTCTAATAAAGCGAGATCTAATTCTGCATATTACAAAGGTAAAGAGGAAAATGGTAATGCTAACCGTGAGATCTGTGACAGTGATGATTCTGGTCTTAAGGAGAGGGAGAATAATTTCAAGGATAAAAGTGTAGATAAGAAAACCCTAGTCGATAGAGAACTAAAGAAACTAGGAATAGGGAACTGGCTTTTTGCTACCGATGAGAAAGTTATAAGCGTGTGGCCTGAGAGAAAAATCTTGGTTGTCGAAAAATTTGCTGTTTTTCTGTTAGATTTTCTAAAGCAGACCAAAAACTTTTTTGATGATCAATTTCAAGAAATCAAAATAGAATTTTTATCAAAAGGAAATGAAGTGTTAATTGTTTCTTTAGGTGATAACTCCGTTGTTGTTTTAGTTCTTAAAGATGAGAAGGTTTTTTGCAAGGAAAAAGCCGTGTCGGTTGTTAGAAAACTTGTAGATCAATTCTAAAAATTTATAAACTTTATGTTGATAATTGTATTTAGAAAACCTACCTAATAAATTCTTTGATCTTAGCTACTTCAAATCTGTATTTTATCCCTGTAAGATCTTTTTCTATCTCGTAGGGGTAAAAGGATATCAAACATATTTTTCCACTCCAAACCTTTCCATCTTTCTCTTCTTTTCCTATATATAGAGGTCTTGGTTTCCAAGTATGAAAATCTCCAGGTATGGAGAAGGTTTTTAGCGAGCCATTGAGAAAAAGATAACCTTTAATAGGTTGGATGTGGAGTATAAGAAAATTTTCAGCTTTTTTGATAGGCATATATAGACTTACATTGCCACCATTTAAAGTTGAGTGTACCAATAGCGATTTTCCCTTCTGGTAAATGACAAGAAAACGGCTCTTGCTCCTTATCCCACCTGATAACGCTAAGATTGCTCCTACTGTGTCGAAAGATGAGAGTTTGAAATAGAGCTGTAAAGTTAAAGAGTTAAACTTTTTTGTAAAACTTATTAACTGTTTTATAGATCCAATATCTATCCCTATAGGTTCAGGAATCTCTAAGCATACACTATTTATCTCTTTGTCGAATTTTATTCTTTTATAAAGCGGACTCCAACTAATAAAGTATTTACCCGGTATTATAGGGAAGGTGTAATCGTATTTTAGTTTGATCGAGTAATCTTTATCTGTTATAAGAAATTTTTTCCCCTTAATAATGGCTTCTGGGTCTAGATCTTCAGCTAGTCTATGGAAAAATATTAAAGATCTGCTATTTATTTTATAAGCCTTTTTGGGAATGGAATTACTTTTTTTTACTATTTTTTCCGATGTTTGCAGGAATACGTTAGGATACCTATCTGTTGCAGGATGTTTAGTGATTCTTTTTGCGTAACCTGCTACTTCTAAGTTATCTAAAGGCAATATGAATATTTCGTAATCGCTACGGAAATGGTCTAATTCCCCTCTCGAAGCTCCAATAGCGAGGGTCTTTAAATCTGGAGATATATGAGGAAAATAGATCGTGTCGAATTTGGGTGGCAAAAATATAGATTTTTTAGGTAAAACCGTTTTGATATCACCTGTTTCTAAATAGATAGCTTTTATGGGACCCCCCGTTCCTGCTGTCCAATATCCTACTTTACCACTATAGTCAAAATTGGGTTGGCATCCAAAGAATCTGTATCCTCTTTGACCTATCTTGTGAAAATTAGGAAATTCGGTTGTAATAAAATCTACTAAGGGAGAAACTAAAACGTTTCTCTCTATTATATTTTCTAATGTGTAGGAGTAAATTTTGCCTGGTTGTTGTATTTTCAGAACATTCACTTTGCCATCTATACCTATATACACTAACGTTTTGTTATCTTTCCAAGTTGCGAACCTGTTTTCTCCGTAAGTGGTGGCGTTCAGACCTGTTCTAGTTATTTTCTTTGTTATCAAGTTGTATATAACAATTTCTCCTTCACTACTTTTATCGTATCCGGTTTGTTTTGTTGAAAGTGCTATAAAGACTAAGTTTTTCCCGTCTGGTGATACTGTAGGACAGCAAAATGAAGGTGAAAGTAAATTTTTTGTCAAGTTGAAAGTGTTACCAGAATTAAACTCATATAGCCAGATATCCCATCTGCCAGAACGGTTGGATTCCCAGGTTATATAGTTTAAATCTTTGGCTTTCAAGATCGACACGAGATAGGCTAAAAGTAGCAAGGTAAAGTAGCTTAATCTGTCATTTTTCATCGAATAATTATTACGATTGGAAGAGGAATAAAGTTAATTGTATAAAAAAAAAACGCAACGCGTTTATTTTTTCTTCCGAAAAGATTTATAGCAGTATTTTTACAGTCTTTATGGAGTATTTATAGCCAATTCTTAGAAATTTGAAAGCTTTTAGGTGTTTTCAGATACTTTCAAAATCTGGTTGAGTTGAGTTAGGATAAACTCATAGTTCTGGCTTATATAAGGAGGTCCTTTATGAAAAAAGAGGATATACCTGTTGTGATTTTGTGTGGTGGTAGAGGTACGCGGTTAAGAGAAGAGACTGAATATAAACCTAAACCTATGGTTGAAATTGGAGAAAAACCTATATTGTGGCATATTATGAAGATTTATAGTTTTTACGGGTTCAATAAGTTTATTCTGTGTTTGGGATACAAAGGTTGGATAATTAAAGAGTATTTTTTACAATACAGGGAATTTATGAGTGATTTCACTTTACATATGTGTGACGGTAGAAAACAGTTTCATAACGATCTTGGGTTAGAGAATTGGAAAGTTACTTTAGCGGAAACCGGGTACGACACTTATACGGGTTACAGAGTGTATAAAATAAAGGATTATATAAATACACCTCTTTTTATGCTTACTTACGGGGATGGTGTAGGGGATATAAATATTGATAAGTTGTTGGAATACCATTATAAAATGGGCAAAATAGCCACGGTTACCGGTGTACATCCTACCTCTCGATATGGAGAGATAGAGCTAAAGAACGGTTTAGCTGTTGAGTTCAACGAGAAACCTACGGTAAAAGAAGGTGTTGTAAGTGGAGGTTTTTTCGTATTTAACAAAGAGTTTTTTGATTACCTGAGCGATGATCCTAAGCTTTATTTTGAAGAGGAGCCTTTACGAAGATTAGCTCGAGAAGGGGAACTGGCAGTTTATCTGCATGAAGGATGCTGGTATTCCATGGATACTTATAGGGATTATCTCTTTTTAAACTCTTTGTGGAAGTCAGGAAAAGCTAGGTGGAACGTTTGGGAGAGAAAAAAAGTTGAGGTGGATACAACCTGAGGATCCTACTACTGAAGAGTTAGAGTGGTTCTATAAAAAAGTTGAGCGGTTTCCCAAACCGTTAAAAGAGTTTATCGGTCTTGGTTTTGTATCTTCACGGAGACTTATAAGAGTAGAAAAAGTTTTAGATAAGCGTAGTAAAGGTGTGCGATTTGTACTTTGCAAAATAGATGATCCCCATAATCAAGCTGCTGTTATGAGAACAGCTGAGGGGCTGGGGATACACTTTATAGATATAGTAAATGTTTTAAACTTTGCCCCTAATGTGGGAGTTACACAGAGCGCCGACAAATGGATTGAAGTTAATTTCTACAAAGATTCTATCTCTCTTTTAAATAGGCTAAAAATGTTAGGATATACTAACATTGCTACGGTCGTTACTCCTAATGCTGTAGATTTTCGCTCTGTCGATTGGAGCAAAAATTGTGCTATATGGATAGGAAATGAAGCTGAAGGACTTCCTGATGAAATATCAAATAGGTGTGATATCAAAGTGACTATTCCTATGTTCGGTTTTACAAGATCTTTCAACGTTTCTGTAGCTGCTGCTATAATAGCTTCTTACGCTATTTTCAAGAGAGAATCTATGGGGTTAGTAGGCGATATCTCGGAGGTAGAAAAAATGGTTTTGCGTATAGAGTGGTATAAAAAAATTTCACCTCCTTTACCTAAAGAACTTGAAGAACAGTTAACGACTATTCAAAGGAGCTACTTAAATGAAGCGACTAGAGCTGAAAAATAGAGTATCTTTGTTACTTTTTGGATCAGGTTTTTCAGCTTTGATTTATCAAATCATCTGGTTTAGAGAGTTTAGACACATATTCGGTAGCTCCACAGCTTCGACTGCTGTTGTATTGGCTATATTTATGGGGGGGTTAAGTTTAGGAAGCGCTTTCTTGGGAAAAAGGGCAGAGGTTGTAAGTAATCCTATCATCTTCTATTCGTTGCTCGAAGCAGCTATATCCTTTTTCGCTTTGGTGTCACCTTTGCTTATAAAAGTCGCATCTTTTATATATATTTCCAGCGGAGGAGTAGATAATCTAGGATATGCAGGTGCTAGTTTACTTAGAATTTTCTTGTCGATCGTTATTTTGCTACCTCCTACTTTTTGTATGGGTGGCACTTTACCAGCCGTTGCACGTGGAGTTACCTCTACTGAAGATTCGGATAGAAAATCTTTAGCGCTACTTTACGGAATAAACACTTTGGGAGCCGTTACGGGAACTGTTTTGTCTACCTTCGTTTTGATCGAGTTTGTGGGTATATTAAAAACTTTGATTACCGCTGCTTTGATAAATATTCTTGTCTCTTTTCTAGCTTATAGAGTGGGTAGAGATGTTGACAAGATAAAAATTTATGAACAAAAGGATAGTGATACCACCACTAAGTTACCTTCTGTTACTATACTCACAGTAGCTGCTTTTGTAGGTTTTGCTTTCTTTGCAATGGAACTGGTGTGGTATAGAATGCTTTCACCAATTTTGGGTGGTACTACTTATACTTTCGGTTCTATTTTAACTATAGTGCTTTTAGGAATAGGTATAGGAGGATGGTTATTTAGTATATCTAAGATTGTTCCTAGTTACAAAATTCTTTCTCTGACATGTTTGCTAGAAGCTCTTTTTATGATATTGCCTTTTTATCTAGGTGATAATCTGGCAGTTTTAGCGGCTATCTCAAGGTTGTCGGTGGTGCTAAATTTTCTCTACCTTAATCTAGGATGGTTTCTTATTATATTTGTTGTAGTTTTTATCCCTAGTTTGATAGCTGGTTTTCAATTCCCTTTGCTTGTATCTATAGCTGGTAGAGGTAGAGAAGGAGTTGCCAGCGATACGGGATGGGTATACTCTGTTAACACAATAGGAGCCATAGTTGGTTCTCTTTTGGGAGCGTTTATACTTATTCCTGCCTTAGGCGCACCTAATTCCTGGAAGTTGGTGGTAGCAATTTTGCTATTAACAGGTACGTTACTTATTTTTAAGAACTTCTCAACTATTTCATTGGCGCTTGCGTTTCTCGTTGCATTTTTCCTTACTTCTAAAGGTCCCACCTCTTTTTGGCGTCACTCAGGTATAGGGGCAGGGAGGTTTGACGTTACTGTACTTAAGAATAAAAACAATCTTAAAAATTTTATCTATACAACTAACAGACACATTATGTGGGAGAAGGATGGTAGAGAAAGTAGCGTAGCTATCGATACTAAAAACTCTTTAGCTTTTGTAGTAAATGGTAAGGTGGATGGTAATGCGATCTTGGATTCTATAACACAAGTTGTAAGCCCTCTTATAGGTTTAGCACTTTTAGATAATCCGCGAGAGGTTCTTATAATTGGTCTAGGTACCGGTTCTTCGGCCGGTTGGGCAGCGGAGGTCTCGTCAGTTTCTAGAGTAGATGTAGTGGAGTTAGAACCAGCTATAAAAGAGGTTGCTAAAGCTTGTTCTATGGTTAACAAGAATGTACTTTCTAACAAAAAGGTGAAAATATTCTACGAAGATGCTCGTGAATTTTTAGCAACTACCGATAGAGAGTACGACGTTATATTTTCAGAACCTTCTAATCCATATAGAGCTGGTATAGCGAGTCTTTTTACTTTGGAGTTCTATAAAGCTGTTGCTGAAAGAGTTAAAGAAAATGGGCTGTTTTTACAATGGATTCAAATGTATGAAGTTGATATCGACGTTATAGCTACTATTCTTAACACTCTCAGAGAGGTTTTTCCCTATCTGGAGATGTGGCAAACGCAGTTTACCGATCTTATCGTTGTTGCTTCTAGGAAACCTATAAATCACAATTTGACATCGGTATCTAAAAGGATCAACGAATATCCTTTTAACGAGGCGTTAGAAAATGTTTTATTGGTTGACGGAGCGGATGGTTTTTATTCTATGAGGATAGGTAATAACGATATAGCTAACAGGTTAGCTGATTCTGCTACCTATATAAATACGGATAATTTTCCAGTTGTAGAGTTTGGATTTGCTAAAAATGTGGGTGCTGGGCGTTTTTTTGATACCCTCTGGTTTGTTAGATTTACTGCTTCAAAAGGGTTGGATAAGGTACGTGATTTTCCTGATTCTTTCTGGAACAAGGTACTTTATGCTAGAAACTTAGCCCGTATTGAACACCTGAATGTAGGAAACTCCAAAGATCAAATATTAAAAGTTAAATATAAAATTATAAGAGAATTTAAAAGAAAAAAGTTTGCAGAAGTTGAACGGATAATAAAATCTTACCCAGATATATCTATTTTGCATCGTAAAGAAACCTTAATAATTTCCACTTCCTTAGCGCTTGTAGGAAGTGAACTTTTTCCAAATTACGCAAAGTTTTTAACGAGAGATAGCGATAGGTATCTGCTGGAAGGAGTGTGGCATTATATCAAAGGAGAACACTATAAAGCTGCGGCTAAGTGGCAGAAAGCGTTTGATATTCTCAGAAGAGATCCCTGGGTAGATTTAGAAACACTTATTGAGACCCTCAAATTTTTGCGACGTTTAGATAAAAAAGATTACACTGTGGTAAAAATCCTTTTTGAGTCGATTACCAAATCTCATTTTGCTCTTTATAACTCCGAAAGTTTACGTTTAGCCGCAGCTTTTTCTATGTTGGCAAACGAAAAGCTTTTTGAAGAAAAATGCGTGAGTTTTTTTTATAGCTTTGAACCTTACCCGGTCTGGGACAAAAGGTTTTTGACTATGAGGTTACGTTGCTACAAAAATAAGAATCATTTTCTTAAAGGAAGAGCTGAGATGGATTTGGAGGAGTTCTTATCTAATGCCGGTATGAGGTACTCATTCTAGTCTAAGTAAGTAACATTTTAGGTTGTCCAAATAACCGTTGTAGCTATTTAAGGCAAGAGAGGGTGTTGTAAGTTTAAGAGTGCATCTAAAAATATCTATTTAGATATAGATGTTGTTTAAATACATAACTTTTTACTTTTTTTACTACACATACGTTAAGAGTTCGATTTTTAATTTCTTCTGCCTGTTCCATGGAGTGGTGCCCAGGGGCGGAATCGAACCACCGACACCGTGATTTTCAGTCACGTGCTCTACCGACTGAGCTACCTGGGCACCTGCTATAAATTGTAACAGTATAATTGTGTTAGTCAAGCTCAGGTTGTAGTAAGATGATAAATTGGTTTTATGGAGTAATATTACTTTTAGTCTGTTAATCGGGCAATATTAGTTTTTTATGTTTGGAGGCTGGAGGGTCTACAACCATTTTAGGTACTAGATATCCTGGTAAGTTTTCTAAAAGTTGTAGGTATATTGCTTTTGCTTTTTTAAAAGGAACTTCAAAATGCCTACCACCTTCCACTTTATCCATTAAATGCAAGTAATACGGTATAACGTTTGCGTTAAATAGTTTATAAGAGAGCTTTTCTAAAATTTCCGCTTTATCGTTTACGTTTTTAAGAAGAACGCTTTGGTTTAAAACTGTTATCCCTTCAAGTGTTACTTTTTTTAGAATTTCCTCCTCTTTATCCCCTATTTCGTTTGGGTGGTTAACGTGTATAACAACGACAATCTTTTTAGAGTGTAAAGTTAGAATTTCCAAAAGTTGAGGTGTTACTCTTTCAGGTATCATCGTTATGAATCTGGTATGTAAACGAATTATTTTTAGGTTTTCGATCGGCTCTAGTTTTTCTAGAAATGGTAGAAGGAGTTCGTCAGTTAACGATAGGGGATCTCCTCCTGAAAGTATTATCTCTTTTATGTTGGAGTGTTTTTTTATGTAGTTTATTAGAGGTGAAGGGTTTTTTATAGTTTGTGAAAATTGAGTGTACGGGAAATGTCTTCTGAAACAATACCTGCAGTGAACGGGGCAGCTACCTGTAGATATTACAAGAACTTTGTTTTTATGGCGGTGAATGAACCCGGGATTTTTTATAAAGTGAAGTTCTTGTAGAGGATCTTTTTCTCCTTGAGCGATTTTTTCCTCTTTAAGTGGTAAAATTTGCAAGAGGAGTGGATCGTATGGGTTCGATTTTTCTATTTTGTTTGCGTAGTTGCGGGGTAGGAGGAGAGGAAATTGTTTGGGGTTGTAAAGTGTGTAAGGTAATTTGTTCAGTTTTAGATATTCAAGTAACTCCTCCAAAGTACGAAACGCGGTTTGAACCTCTTTTATCCACTCTTTCATGATAGTTAAGATTTTATCGTAGGAGGTTGTTATGGCACGATTAGAAAGTAACGATTTACGTGTAGGTGTTAAGATCATCCACGATGGTGCTCCTTGCGTAATAGTAAGCAGCGATTTTGTTAAGCCTGGTAAAGGTCAGGCTTTTGTGAGGGTTAAAATAAAAAATTTGCTAACCGGCAGGGTTTTAGAGCAAACCTATAAATCTGGTGATACTGTCGAAGCTGCTGATGTTGAAGAAAAACCTATGCAATATTTGTACAACGACGGTTCTTTATGGTACTTTATGGTTCCCGATAGCTATGAGCAGTACGAAGTTTCAGATAGTGCTGTAGGAGATGCTAAAAAGTGGATAAAAGAGGGTGATGAGTGTATGGTTGTTCTATGGAACGAAACTCCTATTGCAGTTGTACCTCCAACATTTGTAGAACTTGAAGTTATCGAAACTGAACCTGGCTTTAAAGGTGATACCGTTTCTGGAGCTACTAAGCCTGCTAAACTTGAAACTGGTGCTGTTATAAAAGTTCCTCTTTTTATAAACGTTGGCGATAAACTCAAGATAGATACAAGAACCGGCGAGTATGTATCCAGGGTAAAATAGATGTCTGTTCCTTTGTTTGTTCTTAAAACAAGGGATTTTATATTAAGGAAGATAAGATCTTTTTTCTACAGTAGAGATTTTCTCGAGGTGGAGACTCCGTTGTTGAGCAGGTTTGCTATTCCAGATAGCTCTGTTAGACTGTTTGAAGTTGAAGTTAATGGGACTTCAAGGTTTCTGCAACCTTCACCAGAACTTTATATGAAAAAACTTCTATCCTATTACAGATGTGATCTTTTCCAAATATCCAAAGTGTTTCGCAAAGGTGAACTTTCCAAGATCCATCTTCCGGAATTTACGATGTTGGAGTGGTATAGGGTGGGATGGAACTACCTTGATCTGATGGATGAGGTAGAGGAGTTGATTTTGGAGACACTTAGTTTAGATGACAAAATAGAGAGAATCGAATTGAAGGAGGCTTTTAAAGAGTTTATAGGAGTGGATATTTTTGATCCCAGTGAGGTAATAAATTCTGCCGTAGATAGAGGACTTGTTGCAAATGATTATTACAGTGCTTTCCACTTTTTGGTTACAAGGTTGGTGGAATATATACCTTATAAAAATTTTTTTCTTGTAGGTTTTCCCATGATCGATCCTGCGCTTGCTAAACCTATGGATGATACTCCTGAGATAGCTGAGCGTTTTGAGCTTTTCCTAGAGAAAGTTGAGATTGCTAATGGTTTTACCGAATTGCGAAGTTTATCTGAGCATATCGATTTCTGGGAAAAAGAACAGGAAAAGGTTAAAAGTTTCTACTTATTACCTCGCGATGAAGAGTTTTTTAAAGCTGTTGTTGATATGCCTCCATCTGCGGGAGTAGCTTTAGGTATAGATAGATTATTGGCCGTTTTACTCAAAGAAGAAGATCTGGCTAAAGTGGTGGCTTTTGATTGGACAAAATCATAAAATGGAATCGATGGAAAGAAAAAAGATTCTTGTTGTTGAAGTAGATAGACCTACTTTTATGAAGTTTGCCAATCCTCTTAAAAGGTTCAGTTTTGAGGTAGATAGATTCCCTCGCGCTAGCAGTGCAGTAGAGCTTCTAGAGAAGGTGCCTTTTGATTGGATCATATGTAAATATCCTACTTACCATCTGAAGTTTGCAGAGTTTTTGACCAGGTTAAAAGGTAAAGATTCAGCTTCTAGAAATGCTAAGTTTGTAGTAATAGCTGAGTCTAAATATAGAAGCGTTGCAGTAGATCTTTTGGAAAACGAAGTGGACCTTGTGCTGTCGGCTGAAGATCCTCAAGAGGAAGTGGAAAGACTTATATGTCATATTTTAGGAGTTCCTCCAAGAATAGCGGTTAGAGTGATGGTGAAACTAAGGGTGAGGCTTGAGAGTGGTACAACGCAGGTGATAGCACAGACAGAAAATATTTCAAAGACAGGAATGAAAGTGGCTACTACGAGGATATTGCCGATAGGCTCTAAGGTTAACTTTACTTTTACACTCCCAGGTTCTATAGAACCTATCAGGGGAATAGCAGAAGTTGTAAGACACACTTCTCCTTCTCGAGGAGAAACTGAGGGTATGGGTATGCGTTTTATAAACTTTGAAGGGCAAGGTGAAGAAACCCTTGCCAAATTCTTAGAATACAGGGAAAAATTGCTAGGTAGGTGATCCAGTATAAGCGGTGTGGAAGATGGATGAGGTAGAAGTATTTATAGACGGTGCGTGTTTAGGTAATCCTGGAATTGGAGGCTGGAGCGTCGTATTTGTTAAAAACGGAGAGATAATTGAATTTGCAAGTGGTGCTGAAATATCCACAACAAATAATAGAATGGAACTTAAAGCTGCTCTTAGAGCACTTGAATTTTCTAAAGGGTACAAGAAACTTTATATATATACAGATAGTATCTACTTGCAAAAAGGTATCACTGAGTGGAGCAGAAAATGGATTCAGAGGAAGTGGCGTACAAGCGATAACAAGCCTGTAAAAAATCAGGATCTGTGGAAAAAAGTTTTGGAAGAGATAAAGGGTAGAGAAATAGAATGGTGCTGGATTAAAGGACACTCAGGAATAAGGGGTAACGAAAGAGCAGATAAAGAAGCTAGATTAGCAGCTAAGCGGTTGATCGATGGGTAGATTTTTAATCTTCTCTTTTTTAATTTTGGCAGCTTTTGTAGCAGGTTACTATAACGGTAGCAAAAGTGGTGCTACCGAGATCGAACCGACAAATAGTGATGCTAATCCCGTAATAGAATTTCCCGACTTGGATGAAGATCGTCTTTTGCCTATAGAGATAAACGGTATAAAAATATTTAGGGCTAGCTCTCCTTCTGTTGTTTACATAACCACTATAACGGTGGGTTTCGATATTTTTTCCTTAGACTTTTTTGAAGTACCTCGTGGTACAGGTTCGGGGTTTATATGGGATACAAATGGTCACGTTATAACTAATTATCACGTTGTATCGAGATCTAATAAAATACGTGTAACTCTTTGGGATGGCTCTAGTTGGGAGGGGCAAATTGTAGGTTTAGCACCTGAGAAAGATATAGCGGTAGTTAAGATAAAAGCACCTTCTAATAGGTTGTATCCTATAAAAGTTGGATCTTCTAAGGACTTACAAGTAGGTCAGATGGTGTATGCGATAGGAAACCCTTTCGGGTTGGATTATACTTTAACCACTGGAGTAGTGAGCGCATTGGGTCGAGAGATAGTTTCTTTGGCAGGAGTACCTATAAGAGATGTTATTCAGACAGATGCTGCTATAAATCCCGGTAACTCTGGAGGTCCTCTTTTAGATAGTAGTGGTAGGCTCATAGGAATAAATACTGCTATCGAAAGTCCCACAGGTGCGTACGCAGGTGTGGGATATGCCATTCCTGTAGATACAGTTAAGTGGGTTGTACCTCAACTGATAAAGTTTGGCAAAATAAGAAGACCAGAGTTAGGTGTGACCATTTTGTCCGATTCTGTAGCTAGAAGATTGGGTGTAGAGAGTGGAGCTGTTGTGCTTAGAGTTCTAGAAGGCTCTCCCGCAGATAAAGCTGGTATTATAGGTATGAGAAGGGATAGGTTTGGTAGGTTGATACTAGGAGATATCATACTCCAGATAGGTAAGAGTAAAATAGAAAGATCGTACGATGTGCAGTTTGCTTTAGAAAACTTTTCACCGGGCGACAGAGTTATAGTTAAGGTTATGAGAAAAGGAAAAATTAGAGAAATAGAAGTAGAACTTGAATAAATATATAAGAGGTGTTCGCGATGTCTCCTATGGATATTATCTGGTTTTTCTTCATATTTTCCGTGATGTTGCAACCTGTTATTAAAAGAAGGCTCCTCGAAGATGCTAGAGTGAGGATGATAAGAGTTGTAGAAAAAGAAAGAAAATCTAGAGTTATTTTGCTTGTACATCGTCAGGAAACCATGAGTTTCTTGGGTTTCCCTCTTATGAGGTTTATAAATATAGAAGATTCAGAAGAAGTTATAAGAGCTATAAATCTAACCGATGATAATGTGCCTATAGATCTTGTTATCCACACACCTGGAGGCCTTGTACTAGCAGCGTACCAAATAGCGAAAGCTCTTAAAAAGCATCCTGCTAAGGTTACCGTATTTGTTCCACACTATGCTATGTCAGGAGGTACCCTTATTGCTCTTGCTGCCGATGAGATAGTGATGTCAAACGATGCTGTTCTAGGGCCTGTAGATCCTCAACTAGGACAACTTCCAGCTGCGTCTATAGTAGAGGCAGTGAATCTTAAAGGTTTTGATAAAGTAGATGATCAAACTCTTATACTGTACGATCAAGCTAGAAAAAGCCTTAAACAGATGGAGGAGATGGTACTAGAGCTTATAGAAGATAAGTTTACCAGTAAAAAGCAAGCACGTGAGTTAGCACACTTGCTTACTCAAGGTACATGGACTCACGATTTTCCTATAACTTATGAGTCTGCTAAAACACTTGGACTAAACGTCTCCGACAACATACCAGAAAAAATTTTGCAACTGATGACGCTATTTCCACAACCTATTCAAAAACAAGGTGGTGTTGAATTTCTACCGGGGAAAAAACAATTAAACGGTAATAGATAGGAAGAAAACAATAATTTTTCAGTGTTTTAACAAACTAAATATAGTAGGTGATGAAGCTGTATAAATAGAAAGAGCTAAAATTTTTAAACGTTGAAATAGTATCCTAGTTTAAGAAAGTAGGTTTTGTCGGTAACTTCTAGTTTGCTGTTTTTTCCCTTTCTCTTTTCTGTATAACCTATAAAAAGAAAAGTTTTAGCGTTTAATTTGTAGGATAGAAAAAGTTGACTGTTTAAAAATTCAGCTGCTGGATCTGTATCACGTTCCACGTTACGGTATTGTATAAAACCCTTAAAGTATAGGTTGTTTGAGAAGTTATAAATTATTCTTTGATCTGATATAAAAATTTTGAACATACGGTTTTTGGTCTCAACACTCTTTAAAGTTTGAAAAGCTGGGTTTATTTCTATTTCCCATTTTCTTCCCGGGAAAAGTAGGAATTTTCCTCTTATAGTTGGTCCTTTTCCTACAGTGTTGGATAAGTATTCTACCGCTTTACCATATGAAGCTTCCAAAGACGCTGTGATGGATGAGGTAGGGGTAAAAGAGGTTGATAACCTGATGGATTGTAAATCATCATGAACTTTTCCTTCGAAAAATTCTTTTTTTGTCTCTAGAGAAAGCCTTATCTCCGACTGTAGGGGACCTTGAACCGATGTTGTTAAGCCGATGTTCTGATACAAGAATGATCCATCGGTTTGTTCTCTATAATTGAAGAATCCTCCAAGCTCTATCAAAGAGTACCAAGTGTTCTGAGTTCCCCATACATTGTACCTATAAAAAGTGAAAAATTCTTGAGTGTTTACTCTGGGTATAAATCCGCTATCTGCTCTAAAACCATTTGAAAAACGTTGTATGTGGGTAAATAAACGCCATTTCCTTTCACCGTGAAAGTAAGTAGCTACAATGCCGTTACCGGTAAAGTTGGCTCTTTGTGAAAACGCTTCTTGTATATATGGAGGATATTTAGTTTCTGAGAATGCAAGTTGAATACTTACACTGTCGTTGGGAGTGATTCGCCATCGCAAATCTCCACTTATTACTCTGTTTAGATAGTTTTCACCCTCTCTCCATGTAATTATAGAACCTGCGTTAAAATTGTCTCCAAACTCTTTTCTAATTCTTCCTATAAGAGAGTCTACTTTGGAGTCTAGTTCTGCGAAGTAAGATCGTGTTGATCTTGGTATTATTAACGCTGGAGTTTCATCTTGGGCAACAATTACTCCACCTGCTGTTGATCCAATTTTCCCTACTACCCTGGCTCCCCAGATCGGATCGTTAATAGTGCGGGTAAATATAAGACGCATTTGTGAGCGGAAAAAGTCGGATCCTTCCTGAAAGAAAGGCCTTTTCTCAGGAAAGAAGAGGGCGAAAGTGGTATTTATATCTAACTGTTGAGCATCCGATTCTATCTGTGAAAAATCGGGGTTTAAGGTAGCGTGCAAAGATATGCCCGCAGTTATCGGTACTTTGGCTGTTATACCCACCTCGGTTCTGTAATTAGAGATGTCGGGTGTTGATGTAATAATTGTAGGTATAAGTGATAGATTTGATTTTCTTTTCTCTCCTACAGTAGGCGGTTTTATCTTCTGAAACTGACATATTCTACATATATTGTTTCTATCTAATAGATAATTTCCAAACAGATATGGAAACTTACGTGGGTAGGAACGAGCTATACTTAGTCCCCACTCTTTTTTGGATGTATATTGTATCTCTCTAAAAGGTATTGCTATTTCTATGGTATACCCTCTGTTCGTTATTTTGCCTTTCGAGAACCATATGGCATCCCAAGAATAATCGACTATTTCTCTTCCTACAGAATCTACAATCGCATCAGCTTGAACACCCAGAGGATTTACAGAGAAAAGAAACGCCCTTCGATTGTCACCGTAAGTATCTATCCGTATAGTTATAAGGTCGTTATTTTCTATTACCCTTGTATTGTCTCTATCTGAATATTGAGCTCTTATAGCATCAGGTGCTGCAGGATCGAAGGCTTCAATCCCTATATACAACTTATCGTTTGAAGATAACAAAAACGCTTCCGTTTTTACAGGAGGAGGAGTATCACTATCTGGATACCAATGATAATTTAACTCTATTTTAAGAGCTTTTTGACGATAAAGTTTTTCTAGAACTCCATCTACTACTATTTCTCCCTCGGAAATTTTAGGTATCTCCATAACCGATGCTATTACAGCGTAAGGGTAGAGGATCATACCCAATAACTTGATTTTTGATCTATACACTTATCTCTCCTTTCGATATTTAATGATAGATAACTGAACTAAATTTTCTTGACTAATTTCCATATCCTCCCCCTCCAGGCGTTTCCACTATTAGTTTCTCTCCTGGAGATACGTCTATAGTACACCTCCCCTCTAACTTTACGATCGATCCGTCAACTCTGACTAGTGTCTCTTGCCCTACTTTGCCTTTACCTCCACCTTCCAAACCTTTTGCCGCTACTTTACGCCTTTCACCCAAAATTGAGATAGTTACTTTTTCTTTAAATTTGTAAATTTTTATTATTCCTTCTCCACCTTGAAACTTACCTTTACCTCCAGAGCCTTTTCTTATGGCGATCTTTTCTATTATAACGGGATAATAATGTTCTACTAGTTCTGGATCAGAGATAGCTGTGTTTGTCATATGTACATGTATAGCAGATGTTCCTTTACCCAAAGATGTCGCGCCGCTTCCTCCTCCTAAGGTTTCGTAGTATCCAAAGCTTTGGTTACCAAATACTACATTGTTCATAGTTCCTTGGCTTTCTGCAGATATTCCTGTAGAGTAAACAAGTAGGTCTATTAACCTTTGGCTAGTTTCTACGTTTCCTCCAAATACCGCGGGAAGGGAAGATGGAGAATCACTTTTAAAGGAAGGATTTAGAAAGCATTCAGGTATAGCTAGTTTTACTTTTCTAAGGAGTCCATCATTTAAGACGATCTTTTTGTCTATTAGTAATCTCACGAAATACGCTATTACAGATCGTGTAACGGCAAATGGAGTGTTCAAGTTGCCTTTATGTACTCTTGAGGTTCCAGAAAAATCTATATAAAGTGTGGAATTTTTAAAAAGCATCCTTATTTTTATTTTTGTTCCGTCGTCCATATAATCTACGGTTTTAATTTCGGTTTTGTTCCATTTCTCTAAAGATTTTTCCACCGCTTCCGCGGTTGTTGTTATAATATCTTCCTGCGCCTGAGATACGGATCGTATACCAAATTTTCCTATAAGTTCTCTTATTCTCTTTTTCCCCAAATTTATAGCAGCTATTTGAGCCTGTATATCGGCTAAGTTTTCCTCTGGTTTGCGAGAGGGGAAACGGTGGCTGGTTAGTAACGTATAAAATTTTTCTAAATTGTTACGCTTTTCAGATATAAGAGGGAAGGGAGTTATCACTACTCCTTCTTCTTCCAAATTGCTGGCGTTAGTTGGCATAGATCCTGGAGTTATTCCTCCTATCTCGGCGTGATGGGCTCTTACTGCTAAGTACCCTGCTACCTTAGATTTCCATTCTATAGGTGCTACTAGAGTTATATCAGGTAGATGCGATCCACCCCAACGTGGATGGTTGGTTACCCATATATCGTTAGGATTATCTATAAGCTTTTGTAGAGCTTTTACACAAGGTGTGAGTGCTCCTAAATGCACGGGTATATGAGGAGCACTTGCTACTAATTGCCCATTCCTGGTAAATAAAGCACATGAAAAATCTTGCCTATGCTTTATGTTCACCGAGAGTGCTGTTTTACGTAGTATTTCACCCATTTCTTCTACTACCGATGAGAATCGACAGTTGAACAGTTCTAACTGATCAGGTTTAAGCCTTTTTTTCCAAAATGACGTTTCTCCACTCATCTACCTGTAGCACCCAACCTTGGTCCAAAATTATAGTACCGTAGCGATCCAATATTATAGACGGTTCTTCAAGTTTTTCCTCTACATCTAGAGCGTTTTTCCAGATTACTTTCGCTTTATACATCTTCCCTTTGCTCCATAAAGTGTGAGTTTTGTTGGTTTTTGAAGCTTCTCGATCGATATTTTTAGTTTTTAATAGGTGTTTTGCTGGAACTGTTGATACGGGAGCATACGCCTTCCCTAGTATTCTATGAAGTTCTATATTACTCTCTTTTGGGAAGAAACCGTAGGTAGAAAAAAATACATTTTTGAATCGTTCTTTTATTTCTTCTATGGAGGGTGTGTATGTGATGGGAAGAGAATTTTCCTGCCCTTTTATTCTAAGTAATAACGTTAAATCTACTAAGGCATTTTTACTGAATTTTTCCCCTAACTCCGCTAATAAGCGTTCTTTAAATTTTTCAACTGTAACTTTTAAATAGGGGAAGAATTTATCAACAGGTTTTAAGATTTCTAAGTATCTAGTTGTTCCCACTTTAGCAAAAGCCAACCCTAGAGCTGATAGTATACCAAGATGAGCAGGAATTATAACTTTCCTTATATCTAGTAGTTCTGCTATTGCGCACACGTGTTGCCCTGCAGCTCCACCGTAAGCTATAAGAGTTGCCTTTGAAGGATCTGCTCCACGAGATGTAACGATTTTCTTTATAGCTCCTGCCATTTTCTCGTTTGCTATATCTATAAAACCTTGAGCTATCTCCTCTTTGCTCATTTGGATTCCTTCGCTGTTTAACTTATTTTCTAGTTCTGCGAGTTTTTGAAAGCTGGCATCTTTACGCAAAAAAAATTGAAAGTTATCCTCACTTAAGCGACCCAGTACTAGGTTCAGATCTGTTATTGTAAGGAACCCCCCTTTACCGTAGCAAGCTGGACCTGGATCTGCACCTGCACTTTCTGGACCTACCTTAAAGAGACCACTTTCTAGTTTACATATCGAACCTCCTCCAGCTGCTATTGTTTCTACCGAAATGGAAGGGGACGAGATTTTGATATTACCTACAGTACATTCTGGTGATAATGGAAGAGATGATGAACCGATATAACAAACGTCTGTGGAAGTTCCTCCCATATCAAAAGTTATAAACTCTTTGATTTCTAACAATTTGGCTATTTCTGCACTTCCTATTACACCAGCTGCTGGTCCAGAGATGAGAATCTCTTTAGGAATTATTTTCTCCGATTGCAAGACAACTCCTGAACTTGTCATAATGTACAGTTGTTTAGAATAACTTTTTACCTTTTTTACGTAGCTGGTAAAATTTGGTGATACATAGGCATTAATGACGGCGGTTTTTGTCCTTTCCAAAAAACCAATTAAAGGAGAGATCGCTGACGATAGGGTAATATCTAAAGAAGGATTTTTGCTGTGTAAAAAGTTAGCAAGCGTATTCTCATGGATAGAATTAACAAAAGAATTCATGAAAGATATAGCTATAGGGTTCTCTGCTGGAGGTATTTCACTAGGTAGAACTAACTTTTCTACTATTTCCCCCAAGGAGTTTATTCTTTCTTTTATCTCTATCGCTTTGTAGGGAATGAAACCACTTTTTTGAGGAGGTAATTCAAAGAGATCACGTCTTCTTTGATCATTAATTTCTAGAATGTCTCTGAATCCTTCGGTTATATATAGTACTACTGGATTTGCTTTCTTCTCAAGTAAGGTGTTTGTTGCTATCGTTGTAGATAGGATAAGCGTATAAGGAGGAAGAGTAGTTGACAGGGGTGTGGAAAGAGCTGAATGTATAGCTATAATAGGCGCTTGTATAGGTAGAATAAATGAAATAGTATCAACTTTTTCCTTTATACTATCTGCCAGTTCTATCTTTGCTTTTTCATATTTTCTTATCGAGTAAACACTTTTGCCTATTCTAACTTTTGCTTTTTTTAAGTTATACCCTTGCAATATTGTTGGGAGGGTAACTTCTATTTTACTTGAAGATAAGAGGTTTGCAGATTCTACTACAATTTCAGAGGAGCTTAATACTTTGCTTGAAAAGAGTTTACCGTCTTTTACTACCAAACAGTCGGTAAAAGTTCCGCCGGTATCGACGAAAGCTATAAACTTGGACATTAAAAGGTTGCTGTATATTCAGAGAATATTGAATGTTCTACAGACCTCTCCGCTTTGGTGAACCCACTTTCCTTCAGAGAATTTATTATTACAACGGGAGAAACACACGTTTTTATGGTATCCCACCAATAACGCATCATGACAGCTGCGTCTTTTCCCCACCATAAGAAAGATATTGCCGGGATAATCCAGCCTAAATAAAGTGAGAGTAGGATGTAACCAACTTTTGATTCTGGGGGTGTAGTTTCTAAAATTAGGAGTTTGCCTCCCTTTTTTAATACTCTTTTAAATTCTGTAAAGGTAGTTATTAAGTCGTTTACGTGTCTTAAAGCGTATCCCATCGATATAAAGTCAAAGCAGCCGTTTTCAAAGGGTAAAGAATCTGCAGAAGCGTTTACAGCTGAGGATTTACAGAACTTTTTTGCTTCCTTGAGCATAAGATATGATATATCTAACATTACTACGTTGCTGTATCCTCCAGTTATTCTCGCAGCTTCTCTTGCTACAGCACCTGAACCGCTAGCTACGTCTAAAACCTTCATTCCCCTTTGAAGTCCTGCTCTTTTTAACGCTTCCCTTCTATAGAAATTTCCTGTTCCAAATGAGAGTAGATTTATTATCTCGTTATAACTTGAAGCTCCCCTGTTAAACAGTTTTTTTACAAATTCTCTTTTGTTTTCTAGCGAGTAACGATATTTTTTAAGTGGAGGATGAGGAGATACTGTAACCATTAGTTTATTATTATATCTTCTGAGTTGTTGTAAGGAATAATTCTTCCGTGTGGGCAGCGCTTTGGATACTTTAACATCGCTTCTATTGAGGTAGTTTCCTCCTCTCTAAGCGGTGGAAGAGAACAGCAAGGAGGAGGTGATTCGATATTAAGGGTAGCCAAAGTTAGAATCTCTGCCAACCTTTTCCTTTTTACCACGTCGCTCGCTAACATTTTACCTATCTGGGAAAAGATAAAACCATCATCTGTAAGGTGAATCCACCCCTTGGATTTTGCATATGGTAGATAATCGGATATCTCTGGAATGTGATCCCCCTCCTTTGCAAACCAAAGCGATACCAAGATCTCTTCGTCGTTAACTTTATACTCTCTATTTTGGATTTTTCCATACTTGAGAGTTATTATTCTATTTGTTTTTGCTGCTACTTCGTAATCATGCGTTACCATTATTATGGTTTTCCCTCTTTTTTGTAAATCGCTCAATATATCTAGCACTTTTTTTACACTGATTTCATCTAAGTTGGCTGTTGGTTCGTCTGCTAGAATAATTTCTGGATCGTTTACTATAGCTCTAGCTATTGCTAGACGCTGTTTTTCTCCTCCCGATAGCTGATGCGGATATAGATGTTCCTTATTTTCGAGGTCCAATTTTTTTAGCAATTTTAACGCTTCTTCTCTGTCTGCAATGCTATGGATATGCTGCGCCAACATTACATTTTCTACAGCGTTTAACCATTCTACGAGGTTCAATTCTTGAAAAATAAAACCTATTTTATTACGCCTAAATTCTGCTTTCTCCGTTTCTGTCATTTTGCCTAGATTTTCTCCCAGCACAATAAGAGTTCCTGAGTTCGGCTTTTTTATTCCAGCTATCGTGTATAATAAAGTACTCTTACCGGCTCCTGAAGGGCCTACTATAGATAACCACTCTCCCTTCTCTATAGAAAGGTTTAACCTGTTTAAAATTGTTCTCTCACCAGCTTTAAAGAGTAGATCCTTTATAACTATTGTTTTGTCCACTCCGTTTTCCTCCTAAAAGGTTCTCTTTAGTATATAAAAGAATGAAGAGTACAGATAACATCAAAAGCCCAATTTGAGTATTTACTAATGCTGTTACACCGATAACTATCCCCGAAACGACAGTGAAAATAAAGGGTAACATAGCTGTATATGACGCTTTGCTCTTCTCAACTCCTAAGCAACAGAGAAGTTGTTTTAAATTTTTTATTGAATCAAAGGATGCTACCACTATTAGCAAGGCAATAACCACGGTAAGCAAAATAGATGAATGTATTACAAATTTTGTTATCTTTTCTAACTCTTGGATTGCAGTTTCGGTGGATTTAGTGGTTACTTTTATTCCCAATCGAGAAGCTATCTCTTTTATCTTCTCATTTAGATTAGCTAAATAGAGGATTTTCCACTCTTTGTTTCTGGATTTTACAAATATTTTCTCGTCCCATAAGTCGTTACTTGCAAATGTAGCGGTAATTTTTATTTTAGATGACGGGACACTTCTTTTGCCTGCTAAACCTTCTCCCTCTAGCAAAGGTAAACTTCCTTTAATATCCCATGAGTTAGCTAGCAGGGCAATGTTCCCCGAGTAGTAAATGATGCCTTCCGAAGTGGGAGATAGGTATAAGAAATCTCCTTCTTTTAGAAATCTTTTGAACTCCTTTGCAGGTAACGAATTACCATTTTCTGAATACAAAATTATAGAAGGAGATATTATGTCCACTATCGAATCTACTAGCCGTGAAGATCTTCTAGAGAACTGCGAATACTCTTTTATTAAGAGAAATGGGATAACTATCGATATTAAAAGCAAAGTTATATATTTTTTGTGTCTTTGTAAATAAATATAGGTTATCCAGATTATCCAGTTGACCATTTTTTCACAGTTACAAGTGGTATAGATGTAATTAACACAGTTAAAAATGTCAATATCAAGCAAAACTCGATTATTGATATTACGTCCGGCTTAAAAAGACATAATTTTTGCGTTAAATGGTTCAAGTACCAATAGGTAATTGAAGTAGAGATAAGAAAGATGGTAACAGCAAGTATAGTTTTTTCTATTATCGTTGATTTTATAAATAATGTGGTATCTCCTAGAAGTGTAAGTAACTCCTTTTCTTTTGCTATTTCTTTAAGTTGTATATTACCTAGAACTATGGCTGCTATAAAGAGGGAAGTAGCAAGGAAAAACGCTAATCTCAATAGAGGTTTTTTGAACTTCGTATATATTAAGTAGGAGGCTGTGTTATAAGTCTTTATTACTTCTGCTTTAATTGTTGGATCAGCTTCTTCTAACTGATACGCTATAGAAGAAGCGTACGCTTTACAATACCACTTATCGAATTGCTCTATAGATAATTTTTTTGGATCTGGAGGCGCTTTTTCTGGAATAGTTAGTGCTTTTAATTTTACAAAGCTTAGTTTATCCTCCTTGTTGTAAAGTTTTTGTAGATCTTCCAAGTTTAGCAATATTTCTGCAAAAGGTATGGATGATCTAAATTTACCTACAACTTTGAACTCTTCTTTACCTAACTTAATTGGATTGAGTTGGGGTAAAGTATGGGAGACTAACGCTTCCCCTTTTTTGGGGTATCTGCCCCACAGAAGTTCTATATCTCCAATTTTATCCAACCCTGTTTCTCCTTTGCGCCACTTTTGCGAAAACCAACTTCCCCCTATTCTAATTGTTCCTAACTGCTCTACTGTATCCGATACTACTAAAATGGGAGCTACTTCTACTATATTGTTTTTCCAGAATATTTTATCTAGTGTTGAAAGAGAGTTTGCAGTCAAGAATTCGGTTTTTGGCAACATTAATATGTTGGCACCTGTTATACTTTGCATGGTTTTATCTGCTGAATAAACGCTCAGATATACAATGGATATAGCAGCTGCTATAGCTAGAGAACTAGTTATTAAAAACATTAGGTTGGATACTATTCTGGATAATATACGTTTTGTTGCGTATCTAAAGATCATCTATTTCCACTCTAATATCTGAGCTGCTTTGTGTAGAGTGTCCTTTTCTATAATTAATGTTCCATTTTCTATTGTATGTTCTAAAGGCAGAGGATTACACCCACCTGCGTTTCCTATAGTTTCGGGATTTATTACGGAGAGACAATTGGCACAGTAGATTTCACCTTTCCTTTCTATATATCCCTCTGGACCACATAACGCACATCCATCCAGCGCTACTTTTACGTAAGTATCATTTTTTAGTACAAAGAACCTAATGGGAGGTAACTTAGAACTTTCAACAACAAAATGATTCATTTGATGTTTTAATGAGGCTATTTCTATTAATATATCGCCCGTGGAATTGGGAGTTACGGCTAAGTAAGTAGGTTCACTTGCTTGGTTGGATTGAACAAATCCGTATCCTAGTAGCAAAGCTATAGAAAATGATGTTGCTAGAAGGGTTTTTCTGTAAACTAAATGACGTTTATAGTTTGCTAATTTCTTTCTTTTCTCAGCCCCTGAAAGGTCACTTTTAGTTTCAGGTTTTCTGATAGGATGTCTAAGTATAGCTATAGCAGGTATAACTACTAAAGCTATCAATATGAGAGGTTCTAAGTTTATTATAGTTCCTAATATTTTCATACCTTTGGGTGTTATTGGAAATATTTCTGCCTCAGCTAGTTCGTGATACCCTTTAAGAGCTAGATCTACCAATAGAATGGCGAAAATTACAGTTATCGATTTAAAAAACAACTTGAAATTTACCTTTACCATTCCATTTACTATCATAACTCCTAGCAAAACGCTAAAGGCTAAACCTGTAGCGGTACCCAACGCTACCTCTATTGCTCCTTTACTTAAAGAGAGAGCTGAAGTTAGTAAAACCAACTCTATTCCTTCTCTTACCAGAAGAAAGAGAGTAGTAAAAAATATGCTTATTTTTGGGAAAGAAGATTTTTGAGTGTACTGGACAGATTTTTTTATAGAAGCTATCCCTTTGGTTTTTATCATCCAATAAAGTATGGAAGCCACTATGACAGAGGCAGTTAAATACAACACTCCCTCAAATATTTCCTCACTTATAGGAAGAGAGTGAATAACAAAGAAAGATAAAATACTCAAAGCTATAGCGGCTATAACACCTGCTATAGACCATTTTACTAATTCATGTTTTCCTTGTTGTTTTAGAAACCCTACTATTATTACTATTATGAAAAAAGATTCTATACCTTCTCTTAATGCTATTATTATAGATTCAAACATCTCCTGTTAACCTCCTAAAAAGGGAAAATCACAATTATAATAGCAAAAACGGGACAATTTTTGTACTGTTTTTTCGTATATAGTTTTTAATTGGTTGATATGGAGATTGCGTTAAGTCTCTTGATCTTTGTAATTATTTTTTCTCCACTTGAGGTTGTTCATCGTTTTTTTACTTTTTGTTTAGATAAGAATATTTCTGGTACTTTTTGGATAGCAGTCTTACTCCTCTTCTACTATTCTAAAGCTTACAAATTCTATAGGTATCTGGAGTATATCTGAATGAGAAATACAGCTTGGTCCTTGCACTGTTCCTGTTTTACCGTCATCTATCCATTCTGCAGCATTTCCATCTAAATCGTATATGGTACTGTTTCCTTCGGTTTTACCTGGGAACGTTCCTACTTCTTTTAGTAATTGGTCTGCTTTTAGATGAGTGAGTATAAATTTACGAATTTTTCTTTCATCGTCTATATTAGGTTCGTATCCTAGCCATCTCTTTAGCGAATTACCTGTGGGTGGGGATTTTAGTTTTTTTGCTTCTTTTAAATTGGGTAATCTAAACTTTCTTCCCGTTTTTTGTGATAACCATTTTGTGTATCTTTTTGCTTCTTCAAATGTTACATTTGTTACAGGATAGTTATGGGTGCCTTGGGGTATTTCTATTTTGCTGAAATAACTGAATTGGGCTCTGGTTATTTCAAATTTAGATATTTTTATACCTTTATATTCGATAATTTCCGGTACTAGAATGCCGTTGTTATAAACTCCGTATTTCCCTTTGTAAGAAGAAGATTTTTCCAACTGTAACAGGTTTGCGAGAGGAGAATGTTTGGGTATTGGATCGTAGGTGGAATCCTGGTTTTTCAGGAATTTTCTAAACCATTTTAGCTCTTCTTCTATTTTTCTTATTTGATGGGAGGGCGACCTTAGACCGTGTGGTTCACCTGGAAAAAGCACAAATCTGATCGGTACTTTTTCTATTTGCTGTAGCGCTTTAAAGAGAGACCAGCTTTGGTGAGGAGGTACGGCTCTGTCTTCGTCTCCTGTAAATACTATAGTGGGAGTAGCTACTTTTTCTAGTTTGAAGAAAGGGGATTTTTCTAGGTAGGTTTTAACTTTTTTCCAGGGGGGACCTCCGAAATAGTAGTTGTCAAAAGTGGCACCGAAGTCTACATTTGCCCAGTCTGAAAACCATTCTACATCTGCTGCTCCGATAGATGCCGCTTTAAATCTGGAATCGTAGGTTATAAGGTCTACAGCTAATATTCCTCCATTGCTCCAACCACTTATGGCTATTTTTTGGGGGTCAACCAATCCCTTTTTTACTAGGTGGTCTACACCGTTTAATATGTCTACTCTTTCTAATTCGTAGTATTTGTTCCTTATTGAAGTTACGAAATCTAAGCCGTACCCTGTACTCCCGTGGTAGTTTGGGCATAACACGAAGTACCCCTCCTGCTGCCACAGGATGTATGGATATGCCCATCTGTGAGACCAGAAATCGGTATCTTTTGAAGCTGGCCCTCCATGAGGAGCTACTATGAGGGGGTACTTTGATCCTTTCTTGTAATTAAGGGGATAGTAGAGGAGGCCTTCTATTTCTCGTCCTTCTGCACCTTTCCACTTAACGATAGTGACTTTTCCGGTAGGTTTAGATTTTAGATGCTCGTTTAAAGTTATAACAGATTTGCCGTCTGTTAGCTGACTACCTTTTATTTTTCCTATAAACCATTCAGGTATTTTGTTAGCTCTAGAATATTTAAACAAAAGATATTCTCCCCCTAAGGAGAATACTTGCTCTACGTGGGATAACTTTCCTTCTGCAAACCTTTTCTTCCATTTCTTTCCCTCTTTATGTATTATGGCTAGTTTTGGCTTTATTCCGTTCTCAACTATTGCTACAACTCCATCTTTAAAAGCGTCATAGGTAAAGGTGAATCCTTTCTTCCATCCTATTTCTACTTTCTCACTTCTTTTTTTAGAAGTATCGAAAAACCATAACTCTTTTATAGAAGCCACTCTGTAAATAGGATGATCAGATTTCTCATTTAAAAAGAAAAATCCTTTGCTGTTCTGTGTCCATTTTACATTTAAAGGTATTAGATCTTCTTTATCAAGAATTTGAGTTAGTTCTTTGTTCTTCAGATCGAGTATATAAAATTTGGGAGGTATCTTAGAATCGAAATCGTAAGTTAAACTTTGCGCTATTGAGATAAAAGCCTTTTTTCTGTTAGGAGCTATAACTAATTCTTCTATCCATTTGTCGGTTAAAATAAAGTGTTCAATTTTTTGTGAACTTACTTCTAGCTTGAAAAGTCTAATAGGTGGATTTGAGATTTCTTCATCGATAAATACTGATTTATCTTTCGCTTTTTCCTTTTCTTGATCAAATCTTGAATCTTTCTCTTCTGCGATAAAGAGTATATTATCTTCATCTAACCATTCGAAGTTTAAGATAGGTTTATCCCATGAGCTTATCGGATATGGTTCTCCACCTTCCAAGTTTATTACCCAGATTTGCGGTGTTGTTTCTTTGTCAATATCCTCGTGTTCTCTATATGAAAGAAACGCCAATTTTGTAGATTTTGGGGAAAATTTCGGATTTCTGTCTTTTACTTTACCGAAGGAAATTTGTATGTTCTTATTAGTAGTTAAGTTGTAAAGGTATATTCTGTAATATACCGAGTATTTGTCATCTTCTTTCTCTATACTTTTTTTCACATACGCTACTTTGTTTTTATCAGTAGATACCTCTACGTCCAATATACTCTCTTGAGTAACTATATCGTGGGGGGTCCAATCACTCTTTACCACTTTACCTCCTATATAAAGGAAAATAAAAAAATAGAATATTTTTTTCACTATATCTTTTATGCTCCTTTACATTTATAGCCGACGAGGGGATTTGAACCCCTGACCTGCTGATTACGAATCAGCTGCTCTACCACTGAGCTACGTCGGCATTTTAGTTAATTTTCTTACCAAAATTTTGTTCAGTCAAGGAATATGAAAGATTTGTTGTTTATATATATGTTTCTGTTTTTTTCTGAGTTTCTTGTACGGGAAGCTTTGTTTCTGTGATAAAAAGGTCTATTTTTACTTTATAAGGATCCAATTTGCAGGTTTAGGAGAGTGTCAGTTTGATAAGGGTTCCTGTTTTAGCAGATCTCTTTTAGAAGATCTGTTTTAATTTGTGGGAATAAAAATCTATATTTTTTGTTTTTCAAATTAAAGCGATACGTAGATTATGTTGCACAAAAGGTTGACAGAAAGATGAATATATATTAAATTATTAGCAGCTACACCAAGTAGCTGCTAATAATTATAGAAAACTAAAAAGTAGAGAAAGGAGGGATAAAGTTATGAAGCTCAGACCGCTACACGATAGAGTCATAGCTAAAAGAATAGAGAAAAAGGAGGAAGTAAGGGGAGGTATAATAATACCCGATACCGCTAAAGAGAAACCTCAAGAGGCAGAAGTTATAGCTGTAGGACCAGGTAGACTAAGTGAAGATGGTAAAAGATTCCCTATAGATGTAAAAGAGGGAGATAGGGTTCTTATAGGAAAATATTCAGGTAGCGACATCAAAATAGGTGACGAAGAATTCGTAATCCTACGTGAGGATGAAATATTAGCAGTTATAGACAAAAACTAGTTTAACAAGGAGGTGGGAAAATGGCAAAGAATATAAACTATTCTGAAGATGCACGTAAACTTATAAAAAACGGTGTAGACAAGTTAGCTGACGCTGTTAAGGTTACGCTTGGACCTAAAGGTAGAAACGTAGTTATAGAAAAGAAGTTCGGCTCTCCTGTAATCACTAAAGACGGAGTTACTGTGGCAAAAGAGATAGAGCTTGTTGATCCAGTAGAGAATATAGGAGCACAGATGGTAAAGGAAGTTGCTTCCAAAACTTCTGATGTTGCAGGAGATGGAACTACTACAGCTACCGTTTTTGCTCAAGCTATATTCCGTGAAGGCCTTAAAAATGTAACCGCAGGTGCTAACCCGATGGAGATAAAAAAGGGGATAGATTATGCTGTAGAAGCTGCCGTTAAAGGTCTAGATGAAATCTCTAAACCCGTAGAAGGAAGAACTCAGATTGCGCACGTAGCTGCTATCTCTGCTAATAACGATCCTGACATCGGAGAAATAATAGCTGAAGCTATGGAAAAAGTAGGAAAAGACGGTGTTATAACGGTAGAGGAAGCTAAAGGATTGGAAACTGTACTAGAAGTTGTAGAGGGTATGCAATTTGACAGGGGATATCTATCTCCTTATTTTATAACAGATCCAGATCGCGGTGAAGCTGTATTAGAAAACACCAAAGTGTTGATATACGACAAAAAGATCTCTGCTATGAAAGATCTATTACCAGTTCTGGAGATGGTAGCTAAACATAACAAACCTATCCTTGTAATAGCTGAGGATGTAGAAGGAGAAGCTCTTGCTACTTTGGTTGTTAACAAACTAAGGGGGACCTTACAGGCTGTGGCAGTTAAAGCCCCTGGATTTGGTGAAAGAAGAAAAGCTATGTTGGAGGATATAGCTATCCTAACAGGAGGCAAAGTTATATCGGAAGACGCAGGAATGAAACTTGAAAATACCCGTTGGGAAGATCTAGGTGACGCTAAAAAGGTAATCGTTACAAAAGATGATACTACTATAGTTACAGATTCCGACGATCCTGAAAGGAAAAAGGCAATTGCTGCAAGAGTTAAACAGATAAGAAAGCAGATAGAAGAAGCCACTTCTGACTATGATAGAGAAAAATTGCAAGAACGCTTGGCTAAATTGGTAGGTGGAGTAGCTGTTATAAAAGTTGGTGCCTCTACAGAGACAGAGTTAAAAGAGAAAAAAGCTCGTGTTGAAGACGCTATGCACGCTACAAAAGCGGCAGTGGAAGAAGGTATAGTACCAGGAGGTGGTATATCGTTCCTTAGAGTTATTGGTAAAGTCGCAGAAATAGAAGAAAAGTACGATGGTGATATAAAGGTGGGAATCCAAATAGTAAGAAGAGCACTTGAAGAACCTACAAGGCAGATAATAAGCAACGCAGGTGAAGAGGGAGCTGTTATAGTTCGTCAACTAAAAGAGATGAACGGCGCCACAGGGTATAACGCAGCTACGGGTAAAATAGAAGACCTCGTCAAAGCTGGTGTAATAGACCCGACAAAAGTGACCAAAACAGCTCTCAGAAACGCCGCTTCTATAGCAGGATTGCTCCTTACAACCGAAGCTGTAGTTACAGAGATTAAAGAAGAAAAAGAAGATAAAGGACCAGCAGGAGCTATGGGAGGAGGAATGTACTAATTTAATTTTTAATAAAATATCTAACTAAAAAGGGGGAGGATTATTCCCCCTTTTTCTTTTTGGTAAGTAACTGGGAGTGTAGGTATCGTTTCTACCTTGTGGAGTCTAACAACACTCTATTGGATTTTGGTAAGTGTAATTACGTTAAACTAGCGTTGTAGCTATATATCGGTATATTTGATCTCTTTGCAGTTGCGCTTTTTAGTCTTCTGCGGAATATTTTTTACAAAACGTATACTTTATAAAGTAACCTACCGCTTTGTAAGTTTGTAGTTTGATAGTCAAGTACTCTTACCTACGTATTGTTGTTGAGAAAATCTTAGTATTTAAAATGTTTGTTTAGTTCTAAGCTTTATGTTGAAAGGTAGTAAAGTGGGTTGTATCGGTACCTTTGTCTACTATTTTCCAGTTTCTTCTGACTTCTGAAAGTGTACGTTTCTCTACGTTATTTGAGACTATAAATTTTGATCTTCTTAAAAGATAGTTTTGTGTGTTTGGTTAAATTATTAATGTTTAGTCTGGATAGTTCCGTCTTTGGTTTCTAGCTATTTTGCAATCTCTATTTGTTTTTAGACTCTGTTTTTTATTTTTGTATATCTTCTATCTGTTATATTTTTCACTTTTAGATTTGGTAACTGTGTTGAATTATCCATTTTGTATAAGATTACAGCGTTGTTACTTCCTGCC